>CAIPQX010000159.1 GCA_903867285.1 uncultured Actinomycetes bacterium
GGCTCTAGTCCGATACCCTTAGCCTTCGCTTCTAGTCCCCATCGTCTAGAGGCCTAGGACATCGCCCTTTCACGGCGGTAACACGGGTTCGAACCCCGTTGGGGGCACTCTCGCCAACTGGGAACGGTTGGTGGGGCACGGCAAGCAAAAGCAGTACAGCTAACTTATGAAAATAAGTTTGGCCCAGTAGCGCAGTTGGTTAGCGCGCCGCCCTGTCACGGCGGAGGTCGCGGGTTCAAGTCCCGTCTGGGTCGCTAGTACATCTAAATTATTGGCTCGGTAGCTCAGATGGTACGAGCGCGCGACTGAAAATCGTGAGGTCGACAGTTCGATCCTGTCCCGAGCCACGCTTGATTAATTAGTTAGCAGATGTCCCTGGAATCGACTTCAAAAGCGCAGTTACTTCTGATTCCTTATAACGGCGATGCCCACCCAAAGTGCGAATACTCGTTAGCTTGCCAGCCTTGGCCCAGCGTGTGACTGTCTTGGGATCCACTCTAAAGAGCGCCGCGACCTCCGATGGGGTTAGCAAAGTCTCTTGTTCGCTCATCGTCGCCCCCGTTGGTGATTTGGCGAAATGTCCATTTCGCACCGATATGGGTGCAGTATTCCTGTTATGACTCCGTTATGACAAGGGGTGGAGCGGGTTTTTTTTGGCGGGTTAAGTGGCTTGCTCCAGCGCAGCCACCTTGCGCCAGCGAGAAACTAGCCGTTCATAGCCCTGACCAGCCTGAGCGCCATCGCCCGTCGATAATCCAAGGAGTGAAAGTTGAATATCTTCAATCGAGGTATCTGCCTCTAACCCGGCAAAGCCATCCTCTTTGAGGATCTGCTCTAAGTAGCTAGCTAGCCCGCCGTAATCCAACTCCACCAATGAATCGGCGTGGAACATGGTGAGCCATTCTAAAAGATCTGCAATCTCTTGCTCGATAGGACCGTTGCCAAAAGCGCCGACAACGCTCTGGTGTGTAAACATGCAGCGCTTCTTTGCATTGTAAATTGCGGTTCGTAAAACTGTGAATGCACCATCTTCGTTATGTCCACGTTGGCGATCTGCAGGTTCGAAGAGTGAGAACCAGCGTGGTGGAATAATCCATGTTTCGGTAAAGATATGCGGAACTTTATCTTCCACGCTTTCAGAGCTGATAAGAATCGCCTCTTCAACATTTGAAGGCACGAAGAAGCGCGCGACATTTAATGGCATCGACTCTTTAAAACTTGCAAGCGCCGCCCATGAACGCGCCGCCGTGCTCCAGGGGGATGCGTAACGCTTGCCTTCGATCTCCAAGATGTGCGCGCCATCTGCAGTGAGTGCAGGTGGCTCGGATGAGATTAGTCGGCGCAGCGCGCGAACCTGTTCGTCATATCCTGTTGATGAAGTAATTGGTATGGCTTGCCATCGCAATTGTTCAGCTGGTTCAAATGCATCCATCGGCTCATAGACCCGTAAGGAAGCAACATAAGGAGTCGGTCGCATATTAAGAATCAGTTCTTAATAGTGATGAATTAATTATGCGCGCTTGGCGTAATTGTCATCTGCGTATGGATCTTCATCGCTCTCGTCGGTAACCGTTGTGCTAACCGGTGTTTCACCGTGGAGCTCTTTCGCCAAACGCTCTAGATCCATATCTGGACCAGAATATTTAAGATCGCGTGCGACTCGGGTCGCTTTTGCTTTCTGTCGGCCACGCCCCATAGCGAGACCTCCTTCTTCTATGTATCAATACTTACGTTTAGATTTCGTCAGGAGCGAAGGTTACCGCGCTTGGTAAGTACCTACCAACGCAGAGCCGAGTTCGGCGGTTCTACGCTCAATTTTCCCACAGACCCAGGCTCGCATCCCGCGAGCGGCCAGGCTACGAAGCGCCAGATCAGCGGCCAGGGGGTCCAAAATGGCCACCATTCCGATCCCGCAGTTCCAGGTTTTCTCCATATCGGCTTGCTCAACCCCACCCTGGCGAGCGAGGAAGTCCATCTCCAGCGGCAGGCTCCAGGTGGCACGGTCATAGGTAGCCGTCAGGTGAGCCGGAAGCACGCGGGCGGTGTTGGAGGCAATTCCTCCCCCGGTGATGTGGGCATAGCCGTGCAGATTCTCTTTTAGCCCCTTATGGAGAGCCAGGCAATCCAAGGA
>CAIPQX010000160.1 GCA_903867285.1 uncultured Actinomycetes bacterium
AGATTGGCTCTGTCATCGCCATGAGATCCAGCCCAGCGCGCAGAGAAGATTCCTGGCGCTCCCCCAAGCGCGTCAACACATAGTCCACTGTCATCGGCGAGGGCGGGAAATCCGGTGTACTCCGAAATTTGATGAGCTTTGAGCAGAGCATTCTCGGCGAAGGTGCTACCTGTCTCTTCTACATTAGGCATTTCGGGAAAGTCACGTAGACCCAATACCTGAATATCGAGATCTGCTCCCTGCAACATCCGTTCGAACTCTTTTACCTTACCGAGATTTCTGGTGGCTAATACAACTCTCTTCGCTTCATCCACAGTGGTTGAGTACCTTTCGTCGCTTTAAGCGAGGGCGGCGGCCTGCAGGCGAGTGAGCTCAGCGCAGCCTGCAACTCCCAAATCAAGGAGTTGGTTGAGTAGTGCGCGATCAAATGGAACGCCCTCGGCGGTTCCCTGAACTTCGACAAAGTTTCCATCTCCGGTGCAGACGATATTCATATCGGTGTCAGCGTCCACATCTTCTTCGTAACAGAGATCCAACATAGGAACTCCTTTGATGATTCCGACGCTGACGGCTGCTACTGACTGACGCAATGGTTGGCGATCGGCGAGGATGTGACCCTTACTCTTAGCCCAAGTAATTGCATCGGCGAGTGCAACATATGCACCAGTAATAGCTGCGGTACGTGTTCCGCCATCTGCTTGCAATACATCGCAATCAATAACGATGGTGTTCTCTCCAAGGGCGCGTGTGTCAACTACTGCGCGAAGCGAACGACCGACAAGACGAGAGATCTCTTGAGTACGACCTCCGAGTTTTCCCTTAACGCTTTCGCGATCGGAGCGGGTATGTGTGGCGCGTGGCAACATGGCATATTCGCTTGTCACCCATCCTTGGCCTTTGCCGGTGAGCCAGCGCGGCACTCCAGGTGTAAATGAGGCAACACAGAGCACGCGGGTATTTCCAAACTCGACGAGTACCGAACCTTCGGCATTATTTAACCAATTGCGCGTGAAGGTGATTGGGCGAAGTTGGTCTACCTCACGATTATTAAGGCGGTTGCTCACTTATATTGCTCCTTCGACGCTATGTACTTCTGGGCCGAGGAATCGGCGGGCTAGTTTGTTAAATGAATCGGTGTCACCAGTCGCAACGAACTTATAGGTCGGAGCTCCAGAAACATTGAGCAGGTCTCTTTCAACCAAGGTGCGATACAAATCTTTAGCGGTCTCTTCTGCGCTAGATACCAAGGTGACTTCATCGCCCATGACATAGGAGATTACGCCGGTAAGTAGTGGATAGTGGGTGCACCCTAAAACCAAGGTATCGACGTCGGCCGCGATAAGAGGTTGCAAGTATTCGCGCGCGATTGCCGTGATTGCAGGACCTGACGTCTCGCCGCGTTCTACGAATTCAACGAATGCAGGGCAAGCCACGGAGGTAATAGATAGGTGCGGAGCTGCTGCGAAGGAATCTAAGTAAGCACCGGATTCGATTGTGGCATTTGTGCCGATCACTCCCACGCGACCAGAGCGAGTTGCAGAAACCGCGCGCCGAGCCGCAGGTTGAATAACTTCGAGGACGGGAATTTCATAACGCTCACGCGCATCGCGCAAGGTAGCAGAGCTAGCGGTATTGCAAGCGATAACGATCGCCTTAACTCCAGCAGCGACGAGCTCATCCATAATTTCCAGAGCGAAGGAACGTACTTCAGCGAGCGGACGCGGACCATAAGGACCTCTTGCATTGTCACCGACGTAGATAATGGATTCGCCGGGAAGTTGATCGATGATGGCTCGCGCAACGGTGAGACCACCTAAGCCGGAATCAAATACTCCGATGGGGGCAGTGGATAAAGGTTGCGGCACCCCGTAAGTCTACCCGTCCGTTAGGAGGTTAAGCAGACTCGTCTGTAGCCAGCCCAGCCAAAAATACACGGCATATATCGCTTTCTGCGGATCATCATCCGATAACGCTTCGAAGATGTCGAAGGAGTCTGGATTTATTTCCAGGCGTACTGATAAGGCCAGGCGTAGGTCATTGATGGTCATCAGCCAAATTTCGCTATCGAGATCTTCTATGACACCAGCGCGGTCCTCATCGACAATAATTTCTAGCGCGGCGCGCACCTCCTTAAGAGCGCGCTGTTTCTTTCCGCGCAAAGTGGGTTCGGTATATCTCCGGAAATCTGCTGCTGCCTCTGGATCTGCATAAGCGTTGGGTAATAAACGCAGCAGGACGGGATCTTCCGGGACAGTTATCTCTTCAGGGGCTGCTTTTAGTTGTGACATCAACTGCGCAAAGGGGTCACTCTCGTCATAATGATGATTGAAATCACCCTCGCCGAGCAATTCAAGAAGCTGCTCCACCAGGTTGATAAGGATGTGGGCTTCATCGATCGAGAGATCTAATGAATATACATCGCCAGCGCGCAAAAATTCCGACATCAGCGTTACTGCTTAATTCTTGTCATCGCGTTGCAATGTGGCCCAGAGCCCATGTTCGTGCAAACGCTGCACATCGCGTTCCATCTCTTCACGAGAGCCTGTTGAGACTGCGGCGCGTCCTTCGTTGTGCACTTGCATCATCAGCGCGTTTGCTTTCTCGGACGAAAATCCAAATAGTTTAATGAATACATATGTCACGTAGCTCATAAGATTGACGGGATCGTCCCAGACAATCGTCACCCATGGCTTATCAACAAGTTGCGAGATATCGAGATCTGATTCAATCATTATGTCAGTTGACATCGCGCTCCCCACCTCTCGAAGTTGATCCCGTGAAAATTAACGAAGCCATACAGTAACAAACCCAGTCTGAACGCCTGCGAAAATTGGATCCGAAGCGATCGATAATTGGTATTGTGTAAAACCAGTTAGATCATTTGTGACCGCAAATGTGGCTTTACCTGATACATCAGTTACGGCCGTTGCCCCATTGTTGAGCGTGACGGTTACGCCCGCGTCCGCCGGGGTGACTTGGGCAGTGATTGGATACGAGACTCCAACTTTCATCGATGCTGGAATCGTCCAGGTAAGTAAGCGGGCGACGTTGACGACAACGATCGGCGTGTCCCCTTCTAGGCGCTGCCAGGTTCCATCGGTAAACATCTGAACTTTAGTTGTTTGTGTCAACTGCAGAGTTGCTTCATATGTTCCATCGCTGCTCGTAACGCCATCTACCTTTGTCCAGGCTCCACCATTTGCTTGAGTCTGCAGATGAACCGGAATTCCAGCCGCTGGAGTCTTATCAGGGAGCGTGAATTTTCCAATGAGGTGTGTAGAAGTTCCATAAGGGAGGTTGAGCGAATCAGCGGTGAGCGATGCGGTGACTGTGTCAGGCGCGATGGAGAGAGCAACAACTCGAATGGCCTGGGCAGCGCTGGGATCTTCCATGCCAAAGGTCCACTCCGAGAGACCCCCTAACCGATATTGGGAGACGAGATTGGCGCGCGCAGTAAAGCTCTGGGCATCTTGATACCAGACAGTGCGATACGCAGTGCAGGTTGTGAGCGATCCATTGGCGAGCGTTCCGTTATAGACCTTTTGATAAGTAAACGATGACTCCGCAAATGTTTGGTTATAAATGGGGGTTGCTCCATAGGTCGCTGCCAAGGCGGCAACATCGTGCATGACAACTGTGGAAACAACACCCGGAGCTACTGCTTTGGTGTAATTAATGGGAAGAGTCGGGCAGGTTCCGATCACCTTGGTTACCCAGTCGCGCCCATAACCCGGAATGCCGATATAAATCTTCGATGCAGGAATGACCGAAACCGCATATGAAACTGCGTTGGTAGTCCATTGCAAAGGACCGATCGGTCCGGGGCTACTTGTCGAATAGTCATACGCCATGATGTGAAGTTGATCTATAACCGAGGATACCTGCGACCAGGCGTACAGGTAATAACCTTTTTTGCCCGAGGCCGGATCGAAGAGTGGTGGAGTGGTTATCGACAAGATCTTTTGATTCACGTGTAAGGCTGCAGATAAATCAGTTAGGAATTGCACCCAACGCAGTTCTGTAGTTGACCACATTGAGATCGCGTCGACAAATGCAAAGTTTTCAAAGTCCAGATCGATGCCATCGAAGTTATTCGTCATAACTAGTTTGACGATGGTATTGACAACATTTTTCCGCGAGGTTGGATTCGCGAGGAGATTTGAAAGTACCAACTGCGAAGTCTTGCCGGTCTTCGGATCAACTGCAGTGCCATCGGTGATACTTGGAATCACCTTGAAGCCTGCATCCCGGATTGATTGCAGAGGGATGCACATTGGAACGCTGGGGTTAGCCGGGGTGTAAAGATCTTGGATTGTGTTTTGATCTTTCAAGGAGTACCAGAAGGGCGACACTTGCTGGATCAAATCGGCGTTAAGAATCACAGAGGGCAGAGAAGTCTTCATCGAGTAATAAGGGATCCAGCCCGACAAAATCTTCCGCGGTTGCGGGAAGGGAGATGTCGATGGTGTTGGACTTGATGTTGGGGTTGGAGTGGAAATTGGAGCGGGCGAGGGCAAGACGGTCGGACTGGGAGTAGGTGATGCGGTCGGACATTGGGTTGCAGTGGGAGCTGGGCTGGGTGTGCTTGCGGCATGAGAGATCGAAACGCTTGAACCGAGAATCAATGCGGCGAGCGCAACCCCCACTTTTGGAACTAGCGCAGACCCCTTTGGTCTCACTCTTTCTTCAATCCGTCGTATATCTCTTTACAGGTAGGGCAGATAGGAAATTTCTCGGGATCACGGCTGGGGACCCATTTCTTGCCACAGAGAGCGCGCACCGCTTTTCCGCTCACCATTGCTTCAGTGATCTTCTCTTTACGCACATAGTGCGAGAAGCGCTCGTGATCTCCCGCATCAGTGGGCGATAGACGCTCCTCTTCGAGGGTATCTGTGCCGCCTATCCCAATCGGCTCACCGCGCGAGGGGGCGAATGGGTTTCTCATAACCCCAATGTTATCGCCTACGATTACGTAATGAAGGATCTCCTGCATACCGCCGACCTCTCCCGGAGTGATGTCGAGCTTTTGCTCGATACCGCAGCCGATTTCGCGGTCAAGCCGCTCCTAGCCAATACCGCTCTGGCTAATCGAACGGTCGCGATTTATATGACCAAGCCATCGACGCGCACCCGTTTGGCCTCTGAGACAGCGGTCGCGCATCTAGGTGGAACCCCCATCTTTATTCGCGGCGATGATTTACAAATCGGCCGCGGTGAAACGATTGCAGATACCGCTCGCGTAATAAGTGGATACGCATCAGCGTTGATCATCCGAACCTTTAAACAATCTGATGTCGATGAGCTGGGTGCCAACTCAACGATTCCTGTGATCAATGGATTAACCGATGATGATCACCCAACGCAATTGCTCGCCGATTGGGTCACCATCCGCGAAGCATTTGGCAAAGATATCTCTGGTCGTAAATTCACCTACGTGGGCGATGGCAACAATATGGCGCATGCTTGGCTAACCATGGGTGCGATTATGGGAGCGCATGTTGTTGTTGCAACACCGGGTGGAAATTACGCACCGGATCAAGGTGCCGTTGCAGGTGCGCGTGCGATCGCTGCCAAGACGGGAGCGACCATCGAGGTCTTGACCGATCCTGAGGCAGCCGCAAAGGGTGCCAGCGTTCTCTACACCGATGTTTGGATGTCCATGGGAGATCCAGAAGATGAGCGAACCGCCAAGCTGAAGGCCCTGGCGCCATTTGCGGTGACCGAGAATTTGATGGGGCTAACTACATCGGATGCCATATTTATGCATTGCCTGCCCGCCCACCGTGGTGAAGAGGTATCAGCAGAAGTGATAGATGGCAAGAGGTCGGTCATCTGGCGTGAGGCATATCACCGTCGCACGACAATTCAGGCTATTTTATATCACTTAGTCCGCGGTGAATTGAGTGGGAACACTATTTAGGAAGGTTTTAACTTGCTTTTGCGGTGTTATGCCTACTAATTGCTTGTCACGCTCGCTAGATTAACGCCATGCGTGTAGCCGTCCCGAAAGAAACTAGACCTGGCGAAAAGCGAGTCGCCCTAGTCCCAGACATCATTTCTAAGCTAACCAAAGCTGGACTTGAAGTCGTTATTGAATCCGGTGCAGGAGTTGCTGCTGAATTTTCAGATGCGCAATTTACTGCGGCCGGTGCCACCGTCAAGAGCGGAAATGTCATCAGCGATGCCGATGTAGTTCTATCGGTACAACCACTGACGCCCGATGCGATGAAGTCGCTTAAAAAGGGTGCAATTACTATCTCATTCTTATCACCAACTACTGCAGTCGATTCCATCGAAGCGGCAGTTGCGGCGAGCGTGACAGCGATCTCCCTCGAACTCGTGCCACGTATTTCACGTGCACAGTCGATGGATGCCCTGACATCACAAGCTCTCTGCGCGGGATACAAAGCGGTGCTCGTTGGTGCCGAACTCTCCCCTCGATTCTTCCCACTCTTGATGACGGCAGCAGGAACAGTTACTCCTGCAAACGTTGTTGTCCTAGGCGCTGGTGTTGCCGGTCTCCAAGCGATTGCTACTGCAAAGCGCCTCGGTGCCGTGGTGAGCGCGTATGACGTGCGACCTGCTTCTGCCGATGAAGTGAAGTCGATGGGTGCCAAGTTCATCACCCTGGAACTCGAAGCTCTTGAAGGCACTGGCGGATATGCGCGCGAGATGACTGAAGATCGTGCTGCCAGGCAACGCGAACTTTTGACACCATATATTGCTGCTGCCAATGTACTTATTACGACAGCCGCTGTTCCTGGTCGTCCCGCACCACGCCTTGTCACAGCAGAGATGATCGCTGCCATGGCACCTGGCTCGGTAGTCGTTGACCTCGCTGCCGAAACTGGCGGTAACGTTGAAGGTACCAAGCCTGGCGAGATCGTTACCACCGCAAATGGTGTTCGTATGTGGGGTGGTAAGGATGTTCCAAGCCAACTCGCATTCCACGCATCGATGCTCTACTCACGTAACGTCGTCAATCTCTTGCTCTTGATGGTCAAAGAGGGACAAGTTGTTCCTAACTTTGAAGATGAAATTATCGAAGCCGCTACCGTCACGATGAACGGCGAAAATCGCAAGGGAGCTAAGTAAATGAGTAGCAATTTAGTCTGGTTATCAATCTTCGTTCTATCTGTCTTCATCGGCTTTGAGGTGGTATCAAAGGTTTCTACAACACTTCACACTCCCCTGATGTCAGGTGCAAACGCCATTCACGGAATCATCTTGGTTGGCGCAATTACTGTTACCGATCACGCTGATAGCAACCTGCAATTGGGTCTTGGTATCGCTGCGGTCGTGCTTGCAACCATCAATATGGTCGGCGGATTCGTCGTTACCGATCGCATGCTCGAGATGTTCAAAGGTAAACCCCGCGTCAAAAAGGATGTAGATGCAGTAGGGGGTGATTCCAAGTGAATACAAATCTCTACGGAGTTTTAATTCTTGCCGTTTCAGTCTGCTTCATTATGGCTCTTAAGGGTCTTTCTTCACCTAAATCTGCTCGTCGCGGAAACTTGATCGGTGCCGCTGGTGCCTTTGTCGCGACCGACCTCGTCTTCTGGGCTCCTGGAATGACACATCAGCACAAGTGGTGGATCCTCGGTGCTATCGGGTTTGGCGTAGTAGTAGGAGTACCTGCTGCACGCAAGATTCAGATGACGCAGATGCCACAACTTGTTGCGTTATTCAATGGTGTGGGTGGCGGCGCAGCTGCGCTCGTTGCGATTGTCGAATACTTAAAGCTGGGATCCGGGGCTAGCACCGCTGAGGTTGTAGCAACTGTATTTACAGTTATTGTCGGATGTATCTCATTCTCTGGCTCGATCGTAACCTTCTTGAAGTTACAAGAGATCATGACAACGCGTCCCGTCGTATTCCCTGGCGGTCGTTTCGTCATTGCAGGAACTTTGCTGGGAACCCTGGGCGCCGCCGAGTGGGTAATTCACTCGATGGGCAATACCTCGTTGGCCGTTATGGCTGTTCTTGCACTGCTCTTCGGTGTCCTCTTCGTACTTCCAGTTGGTGGGGCTGACGTTCCAATCGTTATCTCCCTCCTCAATGCATTCACCGGTCTCACCGTTGCTGCTAGCGGATATGTTCTCCAATCAACGCTCTTGATCGTTGCTGGAACACTTGTTGGTGCATCAGGAACCATCCTCACTCGTTTAATGGCTGCCGCTATGGGTCGTTCACTCTTTGGAACGCTCTTCGGGGCATTTACCGCCAAGCCGCAGGCCGCTGTCGAAGGTGGCGAGGCTCGTTCCGTTAAATCTGGTTCACCAGATGATGTCGCGATCTTGCTCAATTACGCACAACGCGTCGTTATCGTTCCTGGATTTGGTTTGGCTGTAGCTCAAGCACAGCACACCGTGCGCGAACTCGCTGACTTGCTGACTTCAAAGGGCGTCGACGTTGCTTACGGTATCCACCCTGTTGCCGGTCGTATGCCTGGGCATATGAACGTGCTCCTTGCTGAAGCGAATGTTCCTTACGAGCAACTCGTCGAGATGGATGAGGTCAATCCGACCTTCCCACAGACCGATGTTGTGCTCGTCGTTGGTGCAAACGATGTGGTTAATCCAGCTGCAAAGACAACCCCAGGCTGCCCAATCTACGGAATGCCAATCTTGGATGTTGCCTCTGCTGGAAACGTCATCTTCTTGAAGCGTTCAATGCGCCCTGGATTCGCTGGTATTGAGAACGAACTCCTTTACGATCCAAAGACCACGTTGCTATTTGGCGATGCTAAGGATTCGTTGACCAAGGTTGTGAGTGCGCTAAAGGCTCTCTAGAGCTTGCCGCGCACTAACTGCGCTGGCCATGTGATGTCAGCGCCGAGTACATGGGCTGCATGCAGCGGCCAGCGAGGGTTGCGTAGAAATTCGCGCGCGAGCATGACCGTCATCCGCTCCAAGGGGTTTCCTCAAAAAGATGGACGACCTCATCCACTCAGGGCTATGCCATATAAGACGCTGAAAGTTTTGTGGTCAATTACTTGGGTCTAGCTTGGTCTACTGACTTATATTTCAGCCACTTTTTTTGCTTTAACAAATCATCAACCCTGCCGAGAAGAAAATGACCAGCAAACATCGTTGTAATCACTCCCAAAACTCGCCAAAAAATTGCCATTAGTGATGCACACTCCTTAGTAATATAAAATTGAACAAACTAATGCAGCGGTATAAATCGGAATTGCAACCCATGATAATACTGATCCCAAATATGCCCAAACACCAGTAAATCCAGCCAGCACTTGCACCGTATGACATATTTGATGCGTGGTTGGGCCGCTGGGCGTACTAGGGATAACCGGCCCACATTGACCCGCACTAAAGCACCCACTGCTAAATCCTATTATTGAGGGGGTGCCCACCGAGGTGGTTGTTACAGACATAGACGATTCTGGCTTTTCAGCAGCACTTGCCCCGGTGGCATTTGCTACGCCAACTCCAGCAATTAGACCTATTGAAAGTACGATAGATAGAAGTCTCTTAGACATGGATTCGGTCCTTCTCTGAGTTTGTTCGAATTCGTAACTTAAACCGTAACTACCCCCCCCTATTTTAGACAATCAATTCTACTAACTTGGTTTCTCTAAATATCTATGCCGAACATATTATGATTATTCCACCGACACCCTACGCTCGAAAGTTCTGGTGAAGTCTCAGAGCTTGCCGCGCGCTAACTGTGCTGGCCATGTGATGTCAGCGCCGAGTAGATGGGCTGCATGCAGCGGCCACCGTGGATTGCGCAGGAACTCGCGAGCAAGCATGACCGCATCGGCTTGGCCTGATTCAATAATCGCATTTGCCTGAACGGGATCGGTGATCATACCTACTGCAGAAGTTTTGATAGTTGATCCATGCTTGATCGCTTCGGAGAATGCCACTTGATAACCGGGGCCGACAGCGATCTTGGCGTTGTGAACGTTGCCACCGCTCGAAGTGTCGATGAGGTCAACGCCGAATGGAATTAGCTCATTGGCTAAGCGCACTGAATCTTCGATGGTCCAACCTCCGATGGTCCAATCAGAGGCGGAGATGCGGACAAAGAGTGGGACGGTATCTGCGATGCTGGCGCGAACCTCTTGAACTACCTCTTTGAGGAAACGAACGCGTCCTTCAAAGTCACCACCGTATTCATCGGTACGTTGATTTGAAAGCGGTGAATAGAACTCGTGGAGTAGATAACCGTGAGCCGCGTGAATTTCTACGAGATCAAATCCAGCCTTGATGGCGCGCTTTGCTGCCGCCCCAAATTCCTTCACCAATCCATGGATCTCTTCCACTGTAAGTGCATGAGGCACTGCGTAGCCTTCAAAAGCGATTGCGCTAGGTGCTACTGACTGCCAGCCACCCTCTTCAGGAGTTGCCATCAAGTGATCTGAACCGGGAACAGTGGTTCCGGCTTTTCTGCCAGCGTGAGCCAACTGGATTCCAATTTTGGCTCCCATGGAATGTGCGAAGTCAGTAATAGGCGCCCATGCTGCGACCTGTGCCTCGTTATAGAGTCCAGGGCAACCGATGGAGATACGTCCTTCGGCAACAACGCCACTAGCTTCAGCGATTATTAATCCTGCGCCGCCGGATGCAAAACTACCGAGGTGAACATGGTGCCATTCCCCGACGATTCCATCCTTTGCGGAGTACTGGCACATTGGGCTAACCCATGCACGATTCTTAATTTCTAGGCCGCGGATAACTATGGGATCGAATAACTGTGGCACTGATTTTCCTAATCTGTTGGGTGGAACTTCGTTTGGAGGTTAACTCTCTTGAACTTCCTTGGGAGTGTTATGAATCCCAGCGATATCCTCCGCTTTTGGAGGAGCAACGTGCTCTGCTGGAATGGTTCCCAGCAAACCTTTCTGGAAATCTTCGAAGGCCTGAATTACCTCGGCCTTGGTATTCATGACGAATGGGCCCATCCAGGCGACAGTTTCGCGGATGGGCTCTCCCCCGAGAATGAGTACATCCATAGAAGGTGAACGCGACTCTTGAGACTGATCGGCTTTAATGACCAGAGTTGAACCGTCGACGAGTACCGCAAGCTGACCCATCTTTACTGGTTGAGCTCCTTCGCCAACTGTGCCGTGACCGTTGAGCGTATAAACCAGGGCGTTGTAATCAGCGCGCCAGGGCAGGCGTAGTTCCGCACCAGGAGCGAGTGTTGCGTGCACCATTGTGATTGGAGTTTGCGTCGAGCCGGGACCGGCGTGACCGGCGACTTCACCTGCGATTACACGAAGCAGTGCGCCACCATCGGGTGTCGTTAAAAGTGAAACATCTTTGGCGCGAATATCTTGATAAGCGGGCTGCGACCATTTCTTCGCTGCAGGAAGATTTACCCAGAGTTGAAAACCGTGGAAGAGACCACCGCTGAGAACGAGATGCTCGGGCGGAGTTTCGATATGCAAAATTCCTGCGCCGGCAGTCATCCACTGAGTGTCGCCATTGGTGATGGTTCCGCCGCCGCCGTGATTATCTTTGTGGTCAAAGATTCCATCAATAATGTAAGTAACTGTTTCAAATCCGCGGTGTGGATGCCAAGGGGTTCCCTTTGGTTCGCCAGGTGCGTATTCAACTTCACCCATTTGATCGAGGTGGATGAATGGATCTAGGTCGGCCATATCGACTCCGGCGAAGGCGCGTCTTACGGGGAAGCCTTCCCCTTCAAAACCCTGTGGTGCCGTTGTCACGCTCTTTACGCGCCGCACCTTGCCCTGTGGGTCAGCCGCTATACGAGGCAGGACGGTGAGGTCGCTAACTGTTACTGCTGGCATGGCACACGCCTATCTCTGGTGATTGAAAATTCAACTAACACAAGTATAGAACCCAAAAAGGGGTATGCGCATTCCCGATCCATTTCGTTCATGAATTTGCGCTTGCTATCTACCTAGTGCCATCTACCTAGTGCCATCTACCTGCTGCCATCCACCTGCTGCCATCTACCTGCTGCTATCCACCTTCACGACTCCTACTTTCCGTTATCCACAGAACATTACGAATCTCCTAATTATCCGAAGCGATTGTCAGACCCCTCCCCAAGAATTAACTCATGAACGAAGAACGCACAAAGGACTTGCTTGAGCAAACTCCTGGCATCAACGTCCTCGTCGAACTCATCAAGATCGATCCCAATTCGTTAAACGCCTCTGGTCGCGTTGATTACCTGGCGGCCCTCGAAAGACAAGGTGGCTGGTTACAGGCGCTGATGCAGATTGCCATCGTGGCAGTTGCGGGCTCGGAGCCAAGTGCAGATCGGGGAAATTACTCAGATGTCGATGACCCACAGCGCGAAGAGATTGCCAGCGCACTCAACTTGGCACCCGTGACAGCCCAATCCAGAATCGATGTTGCCCGAGTTTTGACGCAACATCTGCCGGCGACATGTACCGCGCTAGCTAATGGCGAGATCTCAAGTGCCCAGGCGACGGTTATCGCAAAGGAGAGTTCGGCACTTCTGCGTCGCGGTATAGATCCAGATCAACTCAAATATTTGGAGGC
>CAIPQX010000161.1 GCA_903867285.1 uncultured Actinomycetes bacterium
CACCAATTACATTCTTACCAAGATGCACGAAACCGGCGCCTCCTTTGAAAGCGCGCTAGCCGAAGCACAAGCACTTGGATATGCCGAAGCTGATCCAACCGCAGATGTCGATGGCTTTGATGCCGCCGCAAAAGCAGCAATTTTGGCGGGCCTGGCCTTCCATACTCAAGTCACCGACGAAGATGTGTATCGCGAAGGAATCCGCGCGATTACCGCCGATGATGTCAGCGTCGCGAAGGCGATGGGTTTTGTTATTAAGTTGTTAGCGATCGCTGAAGCGAACGAACTGCATGGCAGCAAAGAAGAGACAATCTCGGTCCGCGTTCATCCGACGATGATTCCGGTGACGCATCCGCTCGCCTCTGTACGAGAGGCATTCAACGCTGTCTTCGTGAAGTGCGAGTCAGCCGGTGAGTTGATGTTCTATGGTCGCGGCGCAGGCGGTACCCCAACTGCTTCGGCGATCTTGGGCGATCTTGTTGCTGTTGCTCGTAACCGCAACGAAGGAAGTCTTGGACCCACAGAGACCGACTATGCCGATCTCGATATTGCACCGATTGGCGTTAGTCGTACCCGTTATTTAATTCGCATGGATGTCGCAGATGTACCAGGCGTACTTGCATCTGTAGCTAGCACCGTTGCAAAAAATGAAGTTTCCATCCTGACCGTTCGCCAAGAGGGTCGCGGAGCTGATGCTGAACTCGTGGTTCTCACTCACATTGCAACCGAAGAGTCGTTGGCAAATACCGTAAGAGATTTGCGTAGCCTTGATGTTGTGCAACGAGTAGTAAGCGTTATTCGTGTGGAGGGGTTGGTCTAATGGGGATTTTTACTAAATCAATAAGCGGCGTTCACCAATGGCGTGGAGTCATTGACGAATATCGCACTCGTCTACCAGTCTCTGACAAAACTCCGATTATCACCCTGCGCGAAGGTGGCACTCCATTAGTTGCGGCGGCCGTACTTTCAGAGATGCTGGGCAATGAGATTTGGCTCAAAGTAGAGGGCGCTAACCCAACAGGATCATTTAAAGATCGCGGTATGACTATGGCGATTTCCAAGGCCGCCGAAGAAGGTGCCAAGGCGGTCATCTGCGCATCCACCGGAAATACCTCTGCCAGCGCCGCCGCTTATGCGACTAAGGCCGGCATGAAGCCCGTTGTGCTCGTTCCCCAAGGCAAGATCGCTATGGGCAAGTTAGCCCAGGCCATTGCGCACGGAGCCACGCTGCTGCAGGTAGATGGCAACTTTGATGATTGTCTGACTTTGGCCCGCGATCTAGCCACTAACTTTCCCGTCGCGCTCGTGAATTCAGTGAACCCGTACCGTATCGAAGGTCAGAAGACCGCCGCCTTCGAGATCGTAGATATGTTGGGTGATGCTCCGGATTATCACGTCCTGCCCGTCGGTAACGCCGGAAATATCACGGCTTACTGGAAGGGCTACAACGAATACTTTAGCGATCATGTTTCAACGAAGCTCCCGCACATGTGGGGATTCCAAGCAGCTGGGTCAGCTCCGATTGTCCGCGGCGAAATCGTGAAGAATCCTGAGACGATTGCAACAGCAATAAGAATCGGTAATCCCGCTTCGTGGCAGCAGGCTATTGATGCGCGCGATGGCTCCGGTGGACTCATCGATTCAGTCACCGATGAAGAGATTTTGACTGCATACCGTCTGGTCGCTGCTAAAGAAGGCGTCTTTGTAGAACCTTCCAGCGCCGCAGGTATCGCGGGTCTCTTTAAGAAGCAATCTCAAGGCCAGCTTCCCAAGGGCAAGAAGATTGTTATAACCGTTACCGGCAATGGACTTAAAGATGTGCAATGGATTCTCGATGGTGCGGCCTCTCCGATCATTATTCCAGTTGATATCAAGATGGCAGCTGCTGCGATGGGTCTGCTCTAATGGCTGCGCAACGCCTTACCTTCAAAGCGCAGTTAGCTCAGATCAGCGTTCCTGCTACCAGCGCAAATCTCGGTGCCGGTTTTGACTGCTTCGCTTTGGCGCTTGATCTCCGCGATCGTTATGCGGCGCAGGTATTAGATGAAGCAGGCTTCGATGTTGACGTTTCGGGTGAAGGCGCCGATGAGGTAAAGCGCGATAAGAATCATCTCGTCATCAAGTCGATGCTTCGTGGTTTTGAATTTATGGGTCAGAAGCCTCGCGGATTAGCGCTACGCGCTCTCAATGTGACTCCACATGGCCGCGGTTTGGGTTCGTCGGCCTCTGCAATCGTTGGGGGATTAGCACTAGCTCGTGAATTAGTTTTGGGTGGAGATCAGTACATGTCTCTCGAAGAGATGATGTTGCTGGCGACTGAGCTAGAAGGACATCCGGATAATGTTGCCGCCGCAATTCATGGCGGAGCAACAATCGCTTGGATGGAAGATATTTATGGCGTGAAGACTGGACGCGCAGTCAGCATCCCTGTGCACCATGACATTAGGGCGATCACCTTTATTCCCGAGAATCACCTTTCGACTTCCAAGGCGCGCAAGTTACTTCCCGAAACCATTCCTCATCGCGACGCGGTACTTAATTCATCGCACACTGCGCTTTTGACTGTTGCTCTCTCATCACGCCCCGATCTACTTTTGACTGCCACCGAAGATTTCTTGCACCAGAGCTATCGAGCAGAGGCCTATCCCAAGTCGATGGCGCTCGTCGAAAAGCTGCGCTCTGCTGGAGTTGCGGCGACGATCTCTGGGGCTGGACCATCTGTCTTAGTGCTTCATACCGCGACAGAAACCGAACTATTCGAAATTATTAAGCAGGCTCCCGCGGGCTTTGTGGCGAAGGAAATGGCAATTTCACGCTCAGGGGTCGAGTAAAAGACTAGGTAAAAGCACAGCATTTGGTGGGGATGGCTCTTTTGGGTATCTCGCTCGGCTGTGATACTTTTGGGCAATCGGAAGAAGGCCGCGCAAGACCGGCGGGTATTTACCCTTAACCGAAAGCCACAAAAAAGTTAAAAATCCTTATCTCAGAACTTCTTCAAGATATTTGATGATGATCAACTAGCGCTCCACACGGGAGTGCCGCACCGAGGTAAGCAAATACTAGAAAACGGAACTCAATAAGAATAATGAGCGAAACAACAACTGAAGACCGCCCAGCTAAGGCTGCCGGCGAACTTTCCGCAATGCTTCTGCCAGAACTGAAGAAAGTTGCTGGCCAACTCGGCATTGAAGGCGCTACCAAGATGAGCAAGGCCGGTCTGATCCAATCGATCGCGGACCTGCAGGCTGCCAACCGGGAATCGGCTAAGGCCGAACGCGAAGCCAGACGCTTAGAGCGTCAAGAGGCACGCAATAAAAAGAATAAGACCGCTAAGACATCCGCACCCAAGAGTGCCGACGATAGCGATGAGACCGAAGATTCTGATGAAGGCGATGCTCCCGAGCAAGAGTCAAATGCCGGAAGTGAAAGCTCTGAGTCACAACGTCGCGACTTCAACGAGCGCAGCGGCAACAGCAACGACCGCTCGAACCGTAATGACCGAGGTGGTCGCAACGATCGCAATGGTCGCAACGATCGAAACAGTCGCACCCGTGATCGCGGAGAACGTGGTGAGCGCCAAGAGCGCGAAGTCCAACTCAGCGAAGATGATGTATTAGTTCCAGTTGGTGGTCTCCTCGACATCTTGGATTCATATGCATTCATCCGTACCCAGGGCTATCTCGCGGGACCAAACGATGTCTATGTCTCTCTGCAGCAGATCCGTCGCTACGGGCTGCGCAAGGGTGATGTTATTACTGGACAAGTGCGCCAACAGCGCGAAGGTGAGCGCAAAGAGAAGTTCAATGCTTTGATGCGCCTTGATACTGTCAATGGACTAGAGCCAGAGGCGGCGCGCGATCGCGTCGACTTTGCTAAGTTAGTTCCTCTCTATCCGCAGGAGCGTCTACGCCTGGAGACAGAGCCACACATTTTGACCACTCGCGTCATCGACTTGGTTTCACCAATCGGTAAGGGTCAGCGCGGTTTGATCGTGTCACCTCCTAAGGCCGGTAAGACCATGGTCTTGCAAGCTATTGCTAACGCGATTACAACCAACAACCCAGAAGTTCACTTGATGGTCGTACTTGTCGATGAGCGTCCAGAAGAAGTGACCGATATGCAGCGCAGCGTTAAGGGTGAAGTTATTGCTTCGACCTTTGATCGCCCTGCTGATGATCACACCAGCGTCGCGGAACTCGCTATCGAACGCGCAAAGCGTTTGGTTGAAATGGGCCATGACGTAGTAGTTCTTCTCGACTCCATCACACGTCTCGGCCGTGCGTACAACATCTCTGCTCCAGCATCTGGACGCATCTTGTCCGGTGGTGTGGATTCTGCAGCGCTCTATCCACCAAAGAAGTTCTTCGGAGCTGCTCGTAATATTGAAAACGGTGGCTCACTTACGATCCTTGCAACCGCACTTGTTGAAACCGGATCGAAGATGGATGAAGTTATTTTCGAAGAGTTCAAGGGCACCGGAAATATGGAGCTCAAACTCGATCGTCGTTTCGCAGATAAGCGCATCTTCCCAGCGGTTGATGTCGATGCATCTGGTACCCGTAAGGAAGAGATCTTGATGGGCAAAGAGGAGCTCAATATCGTCTGGCGCTTGCGTCGGGTATTGCATGCCTTGGAGTCTCAGCAGGCTCTCGAACTCCTGCTCGACAAGATGAAGGGCACCAAGTCGAACGTTGAATTCTTGATTCAGATCCAGAAGACAACGATCAGCGAGAATGAGAATTCTGGATCTTCATCTGTAAATGGGAATTAAGCAATAATTATGCAATAACGTGTAGGAGTAACCCCCCCCAGAAATTTAGGGGAGTGCAAAAGAAGTTAGCAGCAAACATAAGGACCCTGTAGATATTTCATCTACGGGGTCTTTTGCATTTAACAAATGCATTATTTCTCATTAAGCAAGGTATCTATTTGCCAATATTAAGTTCACAAAATGTGAAGATGAAGTGACGATATTGCGAGTGGTAAACACTCTCTATCTTCTTCATAATTCCTACAATTCATTTCTATTAAGACCTACTGACGAGAAGCGGACTTAAACATTCGACCCACTGAGCGTGCTCACCGAGAGAAAAGGAATGCGCATATGAACATTCCGAAAACTCGGAGGATCAAGAGACTATTAGTCCCCATCGCAAGTTTGGGTTTACTCATTGGGATACTCAGTCCAGTTCCAAACGCTTTCGCGGCAAATTTAACAACTCCAACTTTTAGAACTGTTGTTGGAACTACCAGTGTAGTTCTGACGATGAGTGGTGGCACTTGCTCTCTGAAGGCAGCTCCACTTGCAAACAGTGACTTTACTTTTGCCGGATCAAATGCCGCAGCGTTCGGTACGGCTACTTATACGCGTACAAGCAATACCGTTGTAACTATTACTGGCCTATCGGGAATCGTGGCAACAACGAGTAACACGATCACCGTTCCAACATTGACACAGGCTACGGCGTGTACCAGCGCGGCAGCCGCATCTGTCCCCATCGCTGTTACATCAGCAGCATTCTCAACGCTTGTGGGTGGAACTTCCGTTCGAGTGACTTTAACCTCAGGTACGTATAAGGCTGCTCCGATAGCAGCGACCGATTTCACCTTCGCCGGAACAAACGCTGCTGCACTCGCACTTGGAACTTTTACTCGCACAAGCAACACTATTGTCACGATCACTGGCATCACGCTTGTAGCTGCGGCGAATAACGTTGTCACAGTTCTGGCGGCGACACAGGCAACACAAGCCACAGTGGTGACGGGCTCAGTTGTTGCCTACACCGCGATTACTTCGCCCGCCTTCACAACTGTTGCTGGGGGCACCTCGGTAACAATCACTTTGACTGGTGGCGCATTTATTACCGGAGCTATCACTGCCAGCAATTTCGTATTTGGCGGAACGAATGCGGTTGCCCTTGCCGCAGGATCCTTCACGCGCACCAGTAGCTCGATGGTAACAATCGATGGACTCAATGTCGTTGCGGCAGTAAATAACACAGTTCAGGTCCTTGGACCGACGCAGGCCGCTCAAGTTACATCTGTCGCCGGGGCAGCTGTTCCATATGCAGCGGTCACTTCACCTACCTTCTCAACGGCGGCTGGCACAACTTCGCTCACCATCACAATTACTGGTGGCACATTTAAAACGGGAACTATCGCGGCTTCAGATTTCATATTCGTCGGTACAGATGCTGCGCGCTTAGCGCTCGGCTCCTTCGCTCGGAGCAGTTCTACGCTAGTAACTATTACCGGTCTTACTCTATTGGCTGGCGGGGTTGATAACACCGTTCAAGTGCGGCCCGCAACGCAATCGACTCAGGTGGCTTCGGTTCTTGGGGCGGCCCCTACTCACACCGTCACTTACAATTTAAATGGTGGATCCGGCACGATTCCAACTCAATCTCCGGTATCAGAAGGCTCCGGCTTTTTAACGGCCCTGAGCGGTGGATTCGCTAATACTGGATTCAACTTCACTAATTGGAACACCGCTTTAAATGGTTCTGGTACGTCTTACGCAGCGGGTTCCACGTACATGATGGGCCTGACCAATGTCACTCTCTATGCGCAATGGGCAGTCGCCACCTTTTCTATCACTGTCACTCCAGGCGCCAATGGGACTATTGCTCCTGGTAGCGTTGTAGTCAACTACGGAGCAAACACTTCCAATTACATCTTTACTCCATCAACTGGTTACTCGGTCACATCTATCATCGTCGACGGCTCGGCGTTGACTGGCTTAACGTTAACGAACGCAATTGCGAGTGGATATACCTTTTCAAACGTGACGGTAAACCATACTCTCACCGCCACTTTCACCATTAACACATTTGTAATCACGGTTAATTCCGGCGCTAACGGGACAATTAGTCCTGGAACAGGGTCAGTTAACTACGGCTCCAATAGCTCCACATATACTTTTACACCAAGCACGGGTTATTCCGTCGCCTCTATCACGATTGATGGCACTCCACTGAGTGGTGGCGCACTAACCACGGCTATCTCTACTGGATATTCCTTTACCAATGTCACTGCGGTTCACAGCGTGGCCGCGACTTTCAGTGCCAACTCCTACAGCGTTACCTATGATCAACAAAGCGGCGCAGGTGCTAGCGGTGGAGCGGCTACCTACAACTCCGGATCAAGTTTTGTTCTTCCCAACACCCCACCCACTCGGGCTGGCTACGGCTTCACCGGTTGGTTCCTCGCGCCAACAGGCGGCTCAGCACTCATCTCTCCTTACACACCACTGACACCATTTGGAAATATCACCATCTACGCGCAGTGGAGCGCTAATACCAATAACGTTGCATACGATCAACAAGGTGGCAGCGGTGCGAGCGGTGGAGCAAGTACATATGTATCGGGAGCAAGTTTTGCTCTTCCCACCACCCCACCTACTAAGGTCGGCTACACCTTTAATGGTTGGTTCCTCGCGCCAACAGGCGGCTCAGCACTCATCTCTCCTTACACACCACTGACACCATTTCTTGATATCACCATCTACGCGCAGTGGCTCGCTATCTCCAACAGCGTTACCTATGATGATCAAGGCGGAAGCGCAGAGAGCGGTGGAGCTGCTACCTACAACTCCGGTTCAAGCTTTGTTCTTCCCACCACCCCACCTAGTCGTGCCGGCTATACCTTTAATGGTTGGTTCCTCGCCTCATCAGGCGGCTCTTCCCTCACCTCTCCTTACACACCACTGACTCCATTTGGAGATATCACGATCTTTGCGCAGTGGAGCGCTATCTCTAACAGCGTTACCTACGACCAACAAGGCGGAGGCGGTCAAAGCGGCGGAGCTGCTAGTTACAACTCCGGTGCAAGCTTCCTACTTCCAACAACACCTCCAACCCAGGCCGGCTACACCTTCCTCGGTTGGTTCCTCGCTCCATCAGGTGGCACGCTACTTGGCGCTAGCTACACACCACTGACTCCATTTGGAAATATCACTATCTATGCGCAGTGGAGCATTAGCGCTTACACACTGACCTATACCGCGGGATCCCACGGCTCGATCACCGGCGTTACACCGCAAGTGGTTAACTTCCTCGACAGTGGAAGCACCGTGACAGCTGTTGCGGATCCCGGTTATCACTTCACCGTGTGGAGCGATTCGGTTGCTACCGCATCACGCACCGATACCGCAGTTACTGCAAATGTCTCAGTCACCGCCGTTTTCGCTCCTGATACCCAGAGCATTACATATCTACCAGGTGTTGGAACCGGAAGCGCGCCATCATCACCAACGACCGTGGATTACGGTTCAACATTTACGACTCCAGCAAATACATTTACTTATGCTGGCCATGTCTTTGTAGGTTGGTATGACGGCGTAAATAGTTACCTGGCTGGAGATACCTACCCGGTAGCAGGAACTATTTCAGGCGATGTCACCCTGACTGCTCAGTGGATAAATAGCACCGTGAACATTACCTATTCATCTGGTGCAGGAAGCGGAACTGATCCAGTTTCTCCACTAACAGTCTCATATGGGTCGACCTTCATCACGCCAGCAAATACTTACACTTATCCTGGTCACTCCTTCACTGGTTGGTTTGATGGTGCAAACACCTACCTTGCTGGTGCCACTTATCCAGCAGCAGGAACCGTTGCAAATAACGTAAACCTAACCGCGCAATGGACTGCCCTCGCTACCTATACCGTGACATTCGATGGAAATGGCGCAGATGGGGGAGCGACAGCAGCGCAGACCGATCTTCCTGGAACTGCGTTGACCACCAATGGCTTCACGCGTACCGGATACGCCTTTATCGGCTGGGACACCCTTCAACTCGGCGGCGGCACCTCATATTCAGATGGTGATCCATATCCATTCGCGGCCGATGCAACGCTATATGCGCAATGGAGTGCAAATACTCTGAGTATCAGTTATGCCGCAGGTGGTGCAAGCGGAAGCGCGCCGACATTCCCACTCACTGTGGCTTATAGCTATACCTTCATTGCTCCAGCAAATACCTATACCTTCATCGGTCACACCTTCGACGGATGGTCTGATGGCACTCACACATATGCCGCGGGCGCTACTTCGCTACCAGTGACAAGCAACATCACACTGACGGCGCAATGGAGCGTCAATATCCAGAACATCACTTATTCCGCCGGAACAGGAAGCGGCAGCGATCCGGTCTCTCCACTCACCGTCAATTACGGATCAACCTTTACTGTTCCTGCCAATACGTATACCTTCGCCTTTCACAGCTTCGCTGGATGGTTTGATGGCACAAACACTTATTCTGCAGGTGCCACATATCCAGCAGTCAATGCTGATGTCACACTGACTGCACAATGGAGCGCGCTTCCTATCTACACCGTTACCTTCGACGGAAATGGCTCTGATAGCGGAACAACTCCAGCGCAGGCGGGTTCAGGCAGCACAGCATTGACGCTCAATGGATTTGGCTTAACGCACTTCATCTTTACGGGTTGGAACACTCTCGCCGATGGAACGGGTACCGGCTATTTCGATGGTGATCCATATCCATTCATTATTAGTGAGACGCTCTATGCACAATGGGCACCAGCAACAGTTCCATTGCACATGGTTACCTTTGATGGAAATGGTTCCACTGGGGGATCTACCGCACCTCAATCCGCCCATCCAAACTCACCTCTGACTTCCAACGGCTTCACTCGCAGCGGTTACACCTTCACGGGTTGGAACACCATTGCAGGTGGCAGTGGTACCGCGTATGCCGATGGCGCTATGTATGCGTTCACCTCCGATCTCACCCTTTATGCGCAGTGGACCCTCACTCCACCACCACCTCCTCCACCACCTCCTCCGCCACCTGCCACGATCACCGTTCACTTCAAAGGTAATGGCTCGACGAGTGGATCCATGGTCGATCAATCGAGTTCATTCGCTGCCGTGTTGACCGCTAACGCATTTGCTAAGACAGATTTCATCTTCTCTACCTGGAACACCAAGGCTGATGGCACGGGTACTAGTTACAAGGACAAGGCAACGTACCCATTTGCAGCGGACACTTCGCTCTTTGCGCAGTGGATCGTCATTCCGAACCACACCGTCACCTTTGATAGCAACGGTGGCACTGGATCGATGGCGCCAGAAATTCAAAACGCTGCTACTGCTCTGACCGCCAATACATTCACTCGCGCCGGTTTCAAGTTCTCGAGTTGGAATACCGCAGTCGATGGCAGCGGTAC
>CAIPQX010000162.1 GCA_903867285.1 uncultured Actinomycetes bacterium
GACCTCAAAATTCGGCGCTTGGATGTGCATTTAGGGCTGTGGACAAATTATAATATGGCTATCGATTCCACTGGTCAGTAAAGTTAGGCCAGGTAAACCAAAGGATGCTCCGTGGCTGTAATTCGTGCGCCCAAAAAAGGCGACCAAGCAAGTAGCACTACAGCTAAGAAGAGCGCCGTAAAAAAGGCGGTGGCGAAGAAAGCCGCACCGGCGAAGAAGGAAGTAGCAAAAAAAGTTGTAGCCAAGAAAGTCACGGCAAAGAAAGCGCCAGCGAAGAAGAGTGTTGCAAAGAAGGCTGTTAGCGCGCCACATCGTTTCCCAACCAAGGCCGAGTTAGCCGAACTTAAATTACAACGCGAGGCAGAAGAGCGCGAGAAGGCAGAGCGCAAAGCGGCTCATCGTTTTCCAACTAAGGCAGAATTGGAAGCGCGTCGCGCTGCAGAAGAAGCTCTCAAGAATCCACCTAAAGTTGGCGCCGCAAAAGCGAATGCTCCTGTTATCACCAAGATTGATGGTGAAGAGGTAGAGCTAGAAGAGATTGAATTAGAAGATCTAGATACTCTCGTTGAAGAAGTCAAGGAGATTGTCGCGGAAGAGGAAGAGAAAGCTGAGATCCGCGTCGTCAATGTCGCTGAAGAATCTCAGAACGAAGAAAATGCCTTTACCATCAAGGATTCTGAAGAGGATGATGCACCTGCGCAGACGGTTTTAACTGCCGGAGCGACTGCAGATCCCGTTAAGGATTATCTCAAGCTCATTGGGCGCGTTCCTTTGCTCAATGCTGAGATGGAAGTTGAGCTTTCGCTACAAGTTGAAGCAGGACTCTTCGCAGAAGAGAAACTCGCGCACGATAAGAAGTTGGATAAGAAGCTCAAGCGCGAATACGAGCAACTTGTATTGCAAGGACGCCGCGCTAAAAATCACCTTCTCGAAGCTAACCTACGTCTCGTTGTTTCTTTAGCGAAGCGCTACACCGGCCGTGGCATGCTCTTTTTGGATCTGATTCAAGAGGGCAACTTGGGACTTATCCGTGCCGTCGAAAAGTTCGATTACACCAAGGGTTACAAGTTCTCGACATATGCAACCTGGTGGATTCGTCAGGCAATTACCCGCGCGATGGCAGACCAAGCCCGCACCATTCGTATTCCAGTGCATATGGTTGAGGTCATCAACAAACTTGCACGTGTACAACGCCAGATGTTGCAAGATCTCGGGCGCGAACCGACACCAGAAGAGCTTGCAAAAGAGCTCGATATGACACCGGAAAAGGTAGTAGAAGTGCAGAAATATGGCCGTGAGCCGATTTCTCTCCACACCCCGCTTGGCGAAGAGGGCGATTCAGAATTTGGTGATCTCATCGAAGATTCTGAAGCGATTGTTCCTGCCGATGCTGTTTCATTCACACTTTTACAAGAGCAGTTGCATGCAGTTCTTGATACCTTATCCGAGCGCGAAGCTGGAGTTGTTGCAATGCGTTTTGGACTTACAGATGGACAACCAAAGACGCTCGATGAAATCGGTAAGGTTTACGGAGTTACGCGCGAGCGAATCCGTCAGATCGAATCGAAGACGATGTCGAAGTTGCGTCACCCATCTCGATCACAAGTACTTCGCGACTATTTAGATTAATTTTTAGGAGTCCAATTATTTATGAGTAATAATCCAAAGATATTTCGCAATCCGGTGAGCGGTTCATTTCGATTTACTGGAACTGCAGATTTTGTTGATAGTGATGGCAACATTATTGAGACGAAGACTGATTTCAAGCTCTGCGGCTGTGGCAGATCAAAAGAGAAGCCATTCTGCGATGGCTCACATAAAGAGAACAAAGAGTGAGTTTCAGAAGAAAATAATTGCTAGAAGTGCGTTATCTAAATGACTTTGCAACTAATAATCCAACATTCACTCTAGATTCCTTGTATTGAAGTTCATTGGACATTACATTCGGCAACTTAAGCAATCTTGCTTAAAAGACCTTGCCAATCAATGTTTAGCGAATCATCTAAGAGGGGAATCAGAAATGGTTACAGCAACTGCGCAGGCACGTGAGGCAAGAAATGGCATTCATCCGACCAAAGACGAATTGATCAAGACCGTAGTTGTCCTACTCGATAATTTGACGCTCGATGAGATCACCAGCGAGAGAGTCCTAGAAATCTCGGGCATTTCGCGTGGCTCGTTGTACCACCACTTTCAAGATTTTGCAGAGCTCCTCGAACTAGCTCAGGTCCGTCGCTTCTCCAGTTATGTCAATGACTCTATTGAAGTCTTAACAGAGTTATTTAGCACCGTCTCTTCGCGCGAGCAATTGGTGCACCGCCTTCCGGAAGTTTCAAAGAGCTTTCAAGCTCCGGAGTTGGCAGATGCGCGCATCGAGCGCCTCACCGCCATCTCAAAGGTGATGCATAATCCAAGAATGGCTGCTGCCCTAGGCGCAGAACAAGAGCGTTTGACAGAGACTATCGCTGACCTTTATCGCGATTTACAAGCCAGGGGATTGGGCAACCCATTGCTTCAACCACGCACCGCCGCCGTTATGTTTCAGGCTTATACCTTGGGAAGAACGGTAGATGACTTTACCGCTGCCCACATGGATCAAGATAACTGGCTATATGCAGTCTCTTTGGTGGTAGAAAATATCTTCTTTCCCGCTCAATAATCGTGGGAAAGATAAGTTTTAAAAGGTTAAAGAGCGTTGGGATTACTCAACGCTTGCGGGAGTTTCAACCAACTTCGAAGTCTCATCTTGAATCTTAGCGACGAGTGGTTTTAGCCCTGCGGAATACTCTTTTGCATGATGGCCACAGAAGAGCAACTCTCCACCGTTGAGCAAAGTAGCACGGACATATGCCTGAGCCCCACAACGATCGCAGCGGTCAACGGCATTAAGAGGGGTAGGTTCGAGGATCATTTGTTCGGTCATCGACTGCTCCTTGTCTGTGTAGGTCTTGCTCAATTTATAACTTCTTCGGACGGTAGTGGAACAGTAATGCATGGGTAGTTTATTCCCTTTTCAATTCTGCCGCGCATTTTCTGCTCATTTTTCGCATTTCACAGAAAAAACTGGCTCAATTCTCTCCTAATACGCAATTTCGGCAGAGTATGCCCGATAACCTTGGCGCCCATGGCCACCGATGATAAAACCGCTACGACTGCAAATGGCTACACCGCCAAAGACCTCGCGGTCCTAGAAGGGCTCGATGCCGTTCGCAAGCGTCCTGGAATGTATATTGGAACTACGGACTCCCGTGGACTTATGCATTGCCTCTGGGAAATTATTGATAACTCAGTAGATGAAGCTCTCGCTGGGCACTGCACAAAGATTGAAATTAATTTGGAGGCTGATGGCTCCGTAGAAGTTCACGATAACGGTCGTGGAATTCCGGTTGATAAAGAGCCAAAGACTGGGCTCACTGGAGTCGAAGTTGTCATGACCAAATTGCATGCCGGCGGAAAATTTGGAGGGGGATCCTATGCCGCCTCAGGTGGATTGCACGGTGTTGGTGCATCAGTCGTAAATGCTCTTGCCTCCAGACTTGATGTCGAAGTGGATCGCGACGGGAAAATTTATTGGATGTCTTTCCAGCGCGGTACTGCTGGAATTTTTGATGGTGATGGTCCCAAGGCGCCCTTTGAAGAGAAGTCAGGTTTACGTGTTATCGGAAAGGTAGCTGCCAAGGTCACGGGAACGCGCACCAAATGGTGGGCCGATAAGCAGATCTTCCTCAAAGAGGCCGAACTTTCCATTGAAGATATATATGCCCGCGCGCGCCAGACCTCATATCTGGTGCCAGGGCTGCAATTGACGGTTACGGACAATCGCAGCAAGTCCAAGAGCACGGAGATTTTCCTGCATAAGGGCGGAATCTCGGAATTTTGCACCTTCTTACGCCCCGATGAACCAGTCGGGGAGGTGATCCGCCTTACGGGTAGCGGTGAGTACACCGAGACCGTGCCAGTTCTTGACGATAAAGGGCACATGATGCCCACCGAGGTTAATCGCACCATGGGTGTAGATATTGCGCTGCAGTGGGGCAACGCCTTTGACACCACGATGACATCCTTTGTAAATATTATTTCTACCCCTAAGGGCGGAACACATACCTTGGGCTTTGAACGCGCCATCACGAAGGCTTTTAATGAGGAGTTACGTAATAGCAAGACCCTCAAGAATAACGAGATCGATGTAATCAAGGATGACGTCCTCGAAGGAATTACCGCAGTAGTAACCGTGCGGATGTCTGAACCGCAATTTGAAGGTCAAACCAAAGAGGTCTTGGGTACCGCTGCGGCGACCAAGATCGTGGCCAGCGTCGTGGCCGATGAGCTAAAGAATTACTTTGCATCAACTAAGCGGATCGATAGAGCAACGGCCCGCGCCGTGATGGAGAAAGTTGCCGCAGCCTCCCGTACTCGAATTTCAGCACGAGCCCATAAAGATCTGCAGCGCCGCAAGAGCGCGCTAGAAAATAGTTCGCTTCCAACAAAGCTCTCGGATTGTCGTTCTGACGATACCGGTCGCACCGAACTCTTCATCGTTGAGGGAGATTCTGCTCTTGGTACAACCAAGGCGGCCCGCAACTCTGAATTCCAAGCAATCTTGCCCATTCGCGGAAAGATTTTGAATGTGCAGAAAGCGTCGCTCTCCCAGATGCTCGAGAACAACGAGTGCGCTTCGATCATCCAAGTTATCGGAGCTGGTTCCGGGGCTTCATTCACCCTAGACGATGCGCGCTATGGCCGCGTCATCCTGATGTCCGATGCTGACGTTGACGGGGCTCACATTCGCTGCTTGTTGCTTACCTTGGTCTATCGCTATATGCGCCCGCTGATTGAAGATGGCCGAGTATTTGCTGCCATCCCGCCGCTGCATCGTATTGATGTCGTCGGTGGCAAGCGTGGAGAGATGTACTACACCTACTCAGACGATGAGATGAAGAAATTATTGGCCGATCTGACAAAGAGCGGAAAGCGCTGGAAAGAACCGGTACAGCGCTACAAAGGTCTAGGCGAGATGGATGCCGACCAGCTACGTGAGACGACGATGGATCCTGAGAAGCGGACCCTACGTCGGGTCACAATGAAGGATGCCAAGGCGGCAGAGGCAATCTTCGAACTCCTCATGGGCAATGAAGTTGCGCCGCGTAAAGAGTTTATTTCGAGCGCCGAGATCGATCGTGATCGGATCGACGCTTAACTTGTTGAATTAAGCGGCACCGATTCGAGTTCGCCTTGGTGTCACAAAGCTCTTGGAAACCGCTGTTAACTCTGCAGAGACCTGAGCCTTAATATTGGCCTCGCTGGAGAGCAACTTCTTTAGCGCTGCGATAGTTTCGCTCAACTGCTTCTGCTCTGTTTCGAGTTCTAACTTGCTGACCTTGGTCAGGCGACGCAAAGGCATATCCAGGATATACGTGGCTTGCTCATCACTCAATTTGAATCCCTTAATCAGCGCGTCTTTGGCAGCTTGCGCATCTTCAGAGCCACGAATTATTTTGATGACCTTATCGATATCGATAATTGCTTTTAGTAGGCCATCGACCAGCGTCAGGCGTCCTTCCGCCTTTGCTTTACGAAATTCGGAGCGGCGGCGAACAACTTCGATCCGGTGATCGATAAATACCTGCAGCAGCTCTTTCAAACCAAGGGTGAGCGGCTTGCCATTTACCAGAGCGACGGCGTTGACCGAGAACTGATCTTCCATAGGAGTTAGTTTGTATAACTGTTCGAGAATATCCTCTGGCTCGTAGCCATTCTTGATTTCGATGACAACCTTGGTGCCTTGTTGTCCATCGGATAGATCGATGATGTCGGAAATTCCGAGGATCTTCTTCCCTTTAACAAGGACGGCGATCTTTTCGACAACCTTCTCGGGTCCAATGTTGAACGGAAATTCTGTGATAACAATTCCTTGCTTGCGGGATGAGACCTTTTCGATGACAGCGGTTGCTCTGACCTTGAAAGAGCCACGCCCGGTGGCGTAGGCATCAGCGACGCCGTCTAGTCCAGTGATTTCGCCCCCCGTTGGAAAGTCCGGTGCGGGGACAAATTTCATGAGCGCCTTGAGAGTCGCCTTGGGGTTATCGATGAGGTGTTTAGCCGCGGCTACTACCTCGCCGAGATTGTGCGGAGGCATATTTGTCGCCATTCCCACGGCGATACCAGTCGCGCCATTGACCAAGAGATTGGGGAATGCAGCGGGGAGCACAAGAGGTTCGAGGAGCTGGCCGTCGTAGTTTCCGCCAAAATCGACTGTATCTTCATCGGCTTCATCCACCATCGCCATTGCTGCTGGAGCGAGGCGTGCTTCGGTGTAGCGCATGGCGGCTGGACCGGCGTCGAGCGAACCGAAATTACCGTGGCCATCGATCAAGGGGAGGCGCGTGGTGAAAGGTTGGGCTAGACGCACTGCGGCGTCATAGATCGCGCCGTCGCCGTGTGGGTGCAACTTTCCCATTACTTCGCCAACAACTCGAGCGCACTTCACATGTCCTTTATCGGGACGTAGCCCCATCTCGAACATCTGATGCAGGATGCGACGCTGCACGGGCTTGAGTCCATCGCGGGCATCGGGCAGGGCTCGGGAGTAAATAACCGAGTATGCATATTCGAGAAAAGACTCTGACATCTCTTGTGAGACATCGATATCGATGATCTTGCCGGGGTTCTCTCCAGCTTTCGGGAGAACGGCTTTAGGGGTGCGTGCCATGGCGCGTATCTTGCCACGCTATTTACGGCAGGATGGGGATGTGGGCTTTGGACTGGCAGATCTGTCGCAA
>CAIPQX010000163.1 GCA_903867285.1 uncultured Actinomycetes bacterium
GCCAGAAGCAAATATCGATGTTGCCATGGTTGCGCCTAAGGGCCCTGGTCACCTAGTCCGTCGCGAATATTCAGCTGGTCGCGGAGTTCCAGTTCTTGTCGCAGTTGAACAAGATGCAACAGGTACCGCCTGGCCATTGACGCTTTCGTACGCGAAGGCAATCGGCGGGCTACGCGCCGGTGGAATCTTGACTACCTTCACTGAAGAGTGCGAGACCGATCTATTCGGAGAGCAATCAGTACTCTGCGGAGGAGCATCACAACTCGTTCAATATGGTTTTGAAACCCTCGTTGAAGCGGGCTACCAGCCTGAAGTTGCTTACTTCGAGTGCTTGCACGAATTGAAGTTGATCGTCGATCTCATGTACGAAGGTGGAATCGCAAAGCAGCGTTGGTCAGTTTCAGATACCGCTGAATATGGCGATTATGTCTCAGGTCCACGCGTCATTGATCCGAGCGTTAAAGAGAATATGAAGGCTGTTCTTGCAGATATTCAAAATGGAAAATTTGCTGAGCGCTTCATTAACGATCAAGAAGCTGGCGCACCAGAATTCAAGGCGCTGCGCGCTAAGGGTGAGACCCATCCAATCGAGGCAGTGGGCCGTGAGCTTCGCAAGATGATGTCATGGGTCAAAAGCGCAACAAACGATGATTACAAGGAAGGTTCTGCATCCCGTGGCTAAACCGATCGTCCTGATTGCCGAAGAATTAAGCCTGGCGACGTTAGAGGCTCTTGGTCCTGACTTCGAAGTTAAGAATTGCGATGGTGCAAATCGCGCCGAGTTGCTCGCTGCACTTGCAGCGGGCGCTGATGCGGTTTTGATTCGTTCTGCGACCAAGATGGATGCAGAGGCGATTGCCGCCGCTAAAGGGCTGAAAGTAATTGCTCGTGCTGGCGTGGGTGTAGATAACGTTGATATTCCGGCGGCAACGGCCGCGGGAATTATGGTGGTCAATGCACCGACCTCAAATATTGTTAGCGCAGCAGAACTAGCTATCGCGCTTTTGATGGCATCTGCTCGCTTTATCTCTCCAGCTCACGCTGCGCTGCGCAATGGCAAGTGGGCTCGTTCTAAATACACGGGCGCCGAACTCTTTGAGAAGACGCTCGGTGTTGTTGGTTTTGGAAAGATTGGCCAATTAGTTACTGCCCGTATGCAGGCATTTGGCATGAACGTTGTTGCTTATGATCCTTACCTAGTACCTGCTCGCGCAGCGCAATTGGGAGTTCGTCTTGTCGAGCTCGATGAGCTGCTTCGCGTGAGTGATTTCATTACGATCCATCTTCCTAAGACCAAAGAGACAGCAAATCTCATCGGTGAAGAAGCACTAAAAAAGGTAAAGCCGACTGTTCGCATTATTAATGCGGCTCGTGGTGGAGTTCTGGATGAGGCCGCTTTATATACCGCTCTCGTCGAAGGACGCGTTGCGGGTGCCGGGCTTGATGTATTCGCCACAGAACCGTGCACCGATTCACCTCTCTTCACCTTGGATCAAGTTGTAGCGACTCCACACTTGGGAGCTTCTACCGATGAAGCACAAGAGCGTGCTGGTATTGCTGTTGCGGTATCCGTACGCAAAGCGCTCTCGGGCGAACTCGTACCAGATGCCCTGAACGTTAAAGGTGGAGCGATCCATGAAGATATTCGGCCATCGCTGCCGCTCGTCGAAAAGATGGCGCAGTTAGCAACGGTCTTTGCTGGTGAACTTCCAACATCCCTTGATGTAGAGGTCCGCGGAGATATCGCCGCACATGATTCATCAATTCTTGCTACCAGCGTTCTTAAAGGTGCGCTCGTTGCCGTCGGTGCTGAATCTGTCACCTATGTCAACGCACCTGGTCTCGCGGCCGAGCGCGGAATGACCTCTTCGGTTACGACAAATCCCGAAAGCCCGGAATATCGCAGCATGATCTCGCTTCGTGCAGCGCTGCCTGGTGGCCGTTCAATCGTTGTAGATGGAACTTTGATGGGAATTCGTCGCGTGGAAAAGATCATTGCGATTAACAACTTTGATTTAGATCTACCTCCTACCGAGCATCTTCTACTCCTGCAATACTCAGATCGCCCGGGTGTTGTTGGCTCTGTCGGTGGCGTACTCGGTGGTGCCGGCGTAAACATTGCTGGAATGCAAGTAGCTCGAAGTGAAGCTGGTGGTGCAGCCCTCATGGCGCTTAATATCGATTCCGCAGTATCCGCAGAGATTCTTGCAAAGGTTCTACAAGCGACCGGCGCAGATTTCGTCCGAACAGTTACCTTGGTGTCCTAATGAAAGATTTCAAAGTCGCAGTTATTGCAGGGGATGGCATTGGCCCAGAAGTTGTTGCAGAAGGGCTTAAAGTTCTTGACAAGATTGCCGCAAAGTACGAGTTATCTTTTGAGAAGATTTATTACAACTTGGGTGCGGCCCACTGGCACGCGACTGGCGAAGTATTGAGTGATGAAACAATGGCTGAGATTGCAAAGAGTGACGTCATCTTGTTAGGGGCTGTTGGAGACCCAACCGTGCCTAGCGGAGTTCTCGAGCGCGGTCTGCTTCTCAAATTGCGCTTTGCATTTGATCAGTATGTGAATTTACGCCCGGCGAAGTTACATGCCGGTGTTAAGTCACCCCTCGCGACTGCGGCGCCTATCGACTTTATTGTGGTTCGTGAAGGCACCGAAGGTCCGTATTCCGGTGCTGGTGGTTACTTGGCGTACGGTACCGAAGCGGAAGTTGCTACCGAGGAATCTCTTAATACACGGCGCGGTGCTGAGCGAGTTATTCGCGATGCTTTTGCCCGCGCTTCGCTTCGTCCACGTAAGAAACTGACCATGGTGCACAAGAACAATGTCCTTGTTCATGCTGGCGGCTTATGGACTCGCACCTTTAACGAAGTTGCAAAAGAGTTTCCGGATATCGCGACAGATTACATGCATGCTGATGCAGCTTCCATGTTCTTTGTAACGAATCCCGAGCGCTTCGATGTCATCGTTACCGATAACCTCTTTGGAGATATCTTGACCGATATCGCTGCCGCGATCTGTGGCGGAATTGGCCTCGCTGCATCTGGAAATATCAACCCAACAGGCAAGTTCCCTTCCATGTTCGAACCGGTTCACGGATCTGCCCCAGACATTGCAGGTAAATCATTGGCCGATCCAACAGCGACGGTCATGTCAGTTGCGATGATGCTCGCTCACCTTGGTGAGGCGGATGCTGCCGCTGATGTTGAGCGCGTAGTTGCAGCAGACCTATTAACCCGCGGAGATACCAAGAGAAGTACCGTCCAAATTGGCGATGCCTTGGCAGGAGCTATTTAAATGAAGATCAACCTCAATCCAAGTACTCACCCTGCGAGCGAAAGTGATCGCGCAGAAAAGATCGCCGCTGGCGGTTTCGGCAAGTATTACACCGACAATATGGTGGTCGCCGAGTGGAATGAGGCCGCTGGTTGGGGCGATGCAGAGTTGAAGGCGTATGGTCCACTCTCCCTGGATCCCGCTACATCAGTTCTACATTACGGCCAGGAAATCTTTGAAGGTCTTAAGGCGTATAGCCAACCCGATGGGGGCGTGAGTCTCTTTCGCCCGGAAGCGAATGCAGAACGTTTTCGCCGGAGCGCTCTTCGTATGGCTCTTCCAGAACTTCCCATTGCAGATTTTGTAAGCACCGTTGAGGCACTTGTTGGTCACGAACGTGCATGGGTTCCGAAAAATTTTGGAGAGTCGCTGTACATCCGACCATTTATGATCGCCACGGAAGTTGGTCTAGGAGTTCGTCCTGCTAATCGTGCAACGTATTTAGTAATCACAACTCCCGCATCCGCGTATTTCAATCCCGATAAGGCA
>CAIPQX010000164.1 GCA_903867285.1 uncultured Actinomycetes bacterium
ACCTTTCGAGTGACAATAGGCAGCGTCGCGAAGTTGCCGAACGTATGGCGCTCAACGCGCCTATTCAAGGGTCAGCTGCCGACATCATTAAAGTGGCGATGCTCAATGTTGCTCGAGTTTTAAAGGAAGAGAATTACAAATCGCGTTTGCTGCTTCAGGTCCATGATGAACTCATCTTCGACATTGCTATCGGTGAAGAGGATCGATTATCGGAAATGGTGCGTCGGGAAATGGAGAGCGCCGTAGAACTCTCGCTTCCGCTCTCCGTCAATATTGGTACTGGCTTGAGCTGGGACTTAGCAGCCCACTAAGCCGCGGTGTGGCTTCGATCAAAGGGCTGCAACCATCTCTGCCCAGCCATAATCAGGATGAATCCGGTACCGAACATAAACGTGGTGATTCCGAAGCAATAATGTGGTCCGAGGTGCTGCGAGATAAAGCCACCACTGGATTGACCGAGCGCCGCAAATGTTCCTTCTGTGGTCCAGAGCCAGCCGATAGCGGCAGCTCCACTCCCAAATGGACGAATAACTTCTAGTTGTTCTAAGTAGAACACCTGCTCTGCACCCCCAATAAACCCAAAGAGCGCTAAGGCGAGCAAGAGCGACCAACCGGGATTAACGAAGGCGAAGGGGATGGTGGCAAGAAACCAGAAGAAGTAAATAACTCGAAAGCCCTTAACCGGTGCAATATGTCGACCGAGTGAACCAGCCACCAGGCTTCCAAAGATGGAGAGAGCCGCTGTTGTTCCGAAGGCGAGTCCCGCGAATCGCGGTTGATTGTGCAGAGAGCTGATTGCGGGAATTGCGATTTGATAAGTACCGCTACCGAAACCGATAAGCACACCCTCGGCTATTAATAACCTGAACCCTGGAGTACTCAGCAGGGTCTGCCCACCGCTCTCACGTTTCTCGGCGCGCCACTCTTTGGTGAACTTGAGTGATGAGAGCGCAATTCCGCCAATTAATATTAAGCAAGCCGTGACTATTAGCCCGCTAGCAGGATGACCGGATAGCGCCAAGGTTGTTGCGAGAGCTGGTCCAAGCACTACTCCGAGATTCATTGAGGCGGTATCAATTGCGATCGCGGTTCGATATTGATCTTCTGGAACTGCGGTGCGCCACATGGGACGAACCGCCAGGTTGATAGGGGGAGCGGTGAAGCCCAGGATCGCGGCAAAGACAATTAAAAGTGTGGCGCCGTGGCAGGCAGAGAACGAGGCAAGTGCAACGGCATAACCAGGCACAAAAATACGCAGCGGAATCTTGAGCCCCATGCGATCGATGGCTGCAGCGCGCAATCCAGTGCTGAGTGAGCCCACGATGCCATTGACGCCTGCGGCCAGGCCGGCCAAAGCGATGGAGTGGGTGTCATCGTGGACTTTGAAGTAGATATCCAGGCCAACCATGCCGTAAGCCAGACGGGCAGGAAAAGCCGCCAGCATCATCGCCAGTGCCCTGGGATTCTGCAAAATCACCCAATATGCCCGCACGGAGAGCAGTCTAGTCCGCCCGCTAGATAGTCGGTTTGACCCTCAATCTCCGCCTGCGTACCCTTAGCCTCTCGCACGCCGTGCGATTTTTACTACCTCTACTTTCTATCCCTACGGAGCAAATTGAGCACTATTCACGCAGTAAATGACATTGG
>CAIPQX010000165.1 GCA_903867285.1 uncultured Actinomycetes bacterium
CGCCCATGAGGAATAGACCACCAGGCATAAAGAGCGCGCCGACTGCAGCGATCCGCTGAGAGCCGAAGGTGTGAGTAAGTCGACCACCGACCTGCGATCCGATGAGCGCACCAAAGGTGCTGCCGAGCAGGATCACACCGAGCCCACCGTCACTGAGCGCCAACTGATGCTTTATTTCGGGAATACGCGGGACCCAAGCCATGGAGACGATGCCCATGAGAAAGAAGAGGTACCACAAGGCATTTCGGGCGTTTTTTCCGCGGCGGATGATCACTGGCAAATCTTAGGCACAATTGGCGATCTGGGATTATTTTCTAGGGTTCATTATGATCTGGGCATGACAACTCACCGTTCCGAAATTTTTGCCATCTCTGACGAGTACATCGATACCTTGGGTCGCATGAGCCCAATGAACGCGACCGCATTGGGAATCCCTGGTTATGACCACCTGCTCGACGATTATTCAATCGCGGCAGAGACCAAAGCTGCTGATTACCGCCGCGACGTGCTCAATCGCGTGAAGGCAATGAATCCCATTGATGATATCGACCGTATCGCTCGCGAGGTCTTGATCGAGCGCGTGGAGGCTGCACTGAAATTATTTGATTCAAAGGAGGCCTTCATTACCTATGGCCCAATAGCAAACCCAGTTGCAGGTATTCGCTCCATCTTTACTCTCATGAGCACCGAGGGAGCAGAGGCAATCGCAAATATTACTTCTCGCCTCAACGCCATTGGTGCAGCTTTAGATTCTTGGAAGTCAACGCTGGAAGCGCTTGATGCTCAAGGTTTAGGTACATCGCGCCGTCAGGTCTTAGGAGTTGCCGATCAACTCGACGTTCATGGATCCGGCGGGTATGCCGAGATGGCGCGCTCCATCGATTCTGAAGGCAAGTACCCAGAGTTGCATTTGGCAGCGCAGAACGCTGAAGCCGCCTGTTTATCGATGTCGGCCTGGATGAAGAACGTTCATGCTCCTCGCTCACTTGATGTAGATGGTGTTGGCGCTGCGCGTTATGCACCATGGGCTCGTTACTTCACCGGTGCTGAATTGGATCTGCGCGCAACGTACGAATGGGCAGTTGGTGATCTCAATGAGATCAACGCCCGTATGTACCGGGCAGCAGATAAGTTAGGACTTTCTGGCAAGAGCCTCAAAGAGGTTGCCGAGTATTGCGAAGATGCAGAACTGCACCGCATCGACGGCGAAGAGAACCTTCTCGCAAAGCTCATCGAATTTACCGAACAAGCAGTAGCGAAGTTGGATGGTGTCTATTTCGACATCGATCCTCGCATCAAATTCTGCGATGCCCGTATTGCGCCAGAGGGATCAGCTGCGGCTCCTTATTACATGCCGCCAAGTGAAGATCTCTCTCGCCCTGGAACAACGTGGTACCCAACTCTGGGCCACACCCGCTTTAACTTCTGGCATATCGCTTCAACCTGGTATCACGAAGCCGTTCCGGGCCACCATCTCCAATGTGCAATTGCAACGATCGAAAGCGATCGCCTCACTCGCTTCCAACGTACAGACGCATGGATCAGCGGATACGGCGAAGGATGGGCGCTCTATGCAGAGCGTTTCATGGATGAGCTAGGGGCCTTTGCAGATCCGGCCTATGAACTTGGTTATCTGTCGGGTCAAGCAATGCGTGCGGCGCGCATCATCGTCGATATCGGAATGCACTGCGGATTTGAAGACTTTGATGGCAAGCCATGGAACGCCGACTCGGCTTTCAACTTAATGGTTGACCGCGCTTTGCTCGCTCCTGATTTTGCAAAGTCGGAGATCGATCGCTATCTCGGCTGGCCGGGCCAAGCAATCTCCTACAAGGTGGGAGAGCGCGTCTGGGTTCGTGCCCGCGAAGATGCTAAGAAGCGCCTGGGAGATAAGTTCGATATCAAGGCCTGGCATAACTACGCACTTAAGATCGGCCCCATGGGACTCGATCCATTTGAGCGCGAGATGGCTACCTTTAAAGGTTAATTAAGGCCGGGGCAGAGCGGCTTAGGGCCACCGTTAGTGTTTCCATAACGGTGGTAGGTAATACAGACGCTCTGCTCGAGCAACCAACGTGGA
>CAIPQX010000166.1 GCA_903867285.1 uncultured Actinomycetes bacterium
GGCCACGTCATTCGCGATCAGGTTCGCGGCGTTTACGGATATACGGGCTGATTCAATGAAAAATCTCTTGATCCGAAAATTCAATAATTCAACACAGTTCGATGCAACAACCGGGTTCAATGAAGCAACAGGGTTCAATGAAGCAACAGGGTTCAATGAAGCAACAGGGTTCAATGAAGCAACAGGGTTCAATGAAGCAACAGGGTTCAATGAAGCAACAGGGTTCAATGAAGCAGGGGAGAGGTAAAGATGCGCGCAGGTTTTGTATTTAGCGAGGTCCGTATCGGTCTACGGAGAAATCTCACTATGACCTTTGCCGTTGTCATCACCGTGGCTATCTCATTAACTCTGCTCGGAGTGGGACTTCTCGCCAATTCACAGGTTCGGGTTATGAAGGACTATTGGTATAACAAAATTGAGGTCTCGGTATTTCTCTGCGGATCCCTCTCGCAATCGTCATCTTGTTCTGGTGGTCCGATCACCTCTGCGCAGCGCAATTCCATTCAGAGCGATCTAAAATCACTTCCCGCCGTTCAAACCGTTTACTACGAATCACAAAGTCAGGCCTATCAGCATTTCCAAGAGCAGTTTAAAGGGTCGGCAATTGCACAGAATGTAACGCCTGATCAATTACCGGAAAGCTTTAGAGTTAAGTTGAAGGATCCAACTCAATTCAACGTGATTCAAAGTGCATTCGCTGGACGCCCCGGCGTTGACACGGTGCAAGATCAGCGGCAAATTCTCGATAAGTTTTTCAAATTGCTTGGAGTGCTTCGTGATGGTGCGTTACTCATTGGAATTGTAAGTGTGCTTACTGCGGCGCTATTGATTAGCAACACCTTACGACTTGCGGCATTTAGCAGACGGCGAGAGACGGGTGTGATGCGCCTTGTTGGAGCGTCGTCATTCTCTATCCAACTTCCATTCCTTCTTGAAGGTTTGATATCAGCGCTACTGGGATGGGCGGTATCCACTGGATTATTGGCGGGTTTTAAGACGCTCGTCGATACGAAGGTTGCTCCGCTGCTCTCATTTACGCGCTTTTTTACGTGGACAGATGTCTGGGTTGCCTCATCTTTGCTCCTCGCGGTTGGGTTATTTGTCTCCGCGGTGGCCTCCGTACTCACTCTACGTAAATACCTAAAAGTCTGATCTGCCCCTAAGCGCCATTTATGCCTCACAAATCCTCAGGCGGAGAAGATACTTCATCCTTCTACTCTGCCGACGGAGATGGTGTGGGAACGAGTAGAGCGGGATCCAATGGCGCGGGATCCAATGGCATCGGGAGTAGAGCCTCATCAAATTACATCGATGATGACTTTCCGCGTTTAAGAAGGTTATTACCTAAGAATAAGCGACGTCGTCTTTCCGCCTTCGTGGTCGTGATACTTGTTCTCCTGGGCAGCTCTTACTCCGTGGGGTATGTAGTGAGTGAAAATCAACATCCACTTTCTCTGGTGGATCAAGCCATTGCTCGAGTCTCCACTGGAGATCCGCATTCTCCAACCGAGATCTTGCTGCAACGTGCTGCAATCGAAGCAGTTCTGAAGGCCACAAAAGATAAGTGGTCGAACTATTTTCCACCCGCCAGTGCGGCGGCCTTTGATGAGACCCTGCAAGGCCGATACTCGGGAATTGGAATCTGGTTACGCAGAAATCCGCTCAACCAATTAGAGATTTCTAGCGTGCAGCCAAATTCACCAGCAGCGATAGCCGGCATCAAAGAGTCGGACCAGCTACTTTCCGTTGATGGAGTCAATGTTTCTGGTGCAACTGTTGCCGATGCGATAGCGACACTTCGTGGAGTTGCCAGCACCCGAGTGACGCTCGGCTTGCGACATAAGGGCGTGAATATAACGCTAGATATTATGCGCGAAGCGGTACTAACGGGAGATGTATTGGCTTCTCAAATTGCCCCGAAGACTTTGTATATTCAAGTTTCGGCTATCTCACAACACGCTGCTGAAGATGTACTGACCGCACTTGCCAAGTACCCGCACTCGCACGGAGTTATATTAGATTTGCGAGATAACCCCGGTGGCGTTCTCAATGTCGCTGTGGATCTGGCATCGGAATTTTTGAGTCCTGGGCCGATCGTTTCATATGATCGTAAAGGCGGGTCACCCGAGGAGTTAACGTCAACGAATAAGGCTCCTGATACTGCGCCGATGGTGGTTCTCATCAATGGAGCGACGGCCAGTTCGGCGGAAATTATTGCAGGAGCGCTACAGGATCGAAATCGAGCGGTCATTATCGGCGACCAAAGTTATGGCAAAGGCACTGTTCAAGAGGTCAGCCAACTCAGTGATGGTTCCCAATTGGAAATAACCGTGGGTCAATATCACCTACCTTCAGGGCGCGCGATCGATCAAGTTGGCATTACGCCCGATCTGAAGGTCAGCGAGAGTCATGAAATTGCGCAGGCTGTTTCTATTCTTGCAGGATTGGTGGCGCTGGATTCGGGAAAGCCGGCCACACCAAAAAAGTAGTGATTCAACTTCGTTAGAAGTTGGCAAGTATCTCTCTTCGCAAATCATCAACCCTCTCTCGTTGCGTTAGGCGTGAGGCTCTCTTCCCTTCGCAAATCATCAACCCTCTCTCGTTGCGTTAGGCGTGAGGCTCTCTTCCCTTCGCAAATCATCAACCCTCTCTCGTTGGGTCGGGTATGAATCAGTCCTTCCTTCGTACCTCAACAGTCTTCTCTCGTTGCGTCGGGCATGATTCCCGCTCCGATCCTCACGGTACGATTGCGCCTGAAGTTCAAATTCCTAGATTCCAAGAAGGCAGGTGATGAAATGGTTAAAGAGATAGGGCGCAAACTGATTGCGCAGAACAAGAGTGCCCGCCACGACTATTTCATCGAGGATGTCTGGGAGTGCGGCATCATGCTTACTGGCACCGAAGTTAAGTCGCTTCGGGCCGGCCGAGCCTCCATCATCGATGGATTTGCCATGATGAATCACGGAGAGCTCTGGTTGAGCAACGTTCATATTCCTGAGTACACCGAGGGAACGTGGAATAACCACACCCCGCGGCGCGACAGAAAACTGCTGATGCACAAGAAGGAGATCGACAAGATCGCTGGAATCATCAAGCAAGGCGGACTTACTCTGGTGCCGCTTTCACTTTATTTTAAGGATGGCAAAGCCAAGGTTGAGTTAGCGCTCGGCAAGGGCAAGAAGGCTTATGACAAGCGGAATGATCTGAAAGAGAAGGAAGCTAACCGCGAGATGACTCGTGCGCTTTCGCGAAGGACTTCGGGTAAGAATCAGAGTTAAGGGAAATACCAGCGCGACGTCTCGGAGTTGAGATTTTCTAAGAGGCGAAGGTGTGAAATACAAGCGCGAGGCCTCGGCTTTGGAGGTGCGCAATTTCCGAAAATTGGAGTCGCTGACCTACACTTAGGGCGCAACCTAACCCCTGGGGGTGAACGGTCTCGACTTTAGATGTTGGGGCAGAGGAAGCGAGCCGAGGAAGCCGGGATGATCTCGTTAACCAATAAC
>CAIPQX010000167.1 GCA_903867285.1 uncultured Actinomycetes bacterium
ACCGGTGAGATCCTCTGAGGTAAAGGTCGAAACAAAACGTTGATTTGCGCCGATAATGTCTTCAAATCTATCCATTTCTCACCCTTCGACAATTCCACCTTCGGGAATCTTTTCATTTGCAATAAAGATTCCAACAAGCACCACCGCGGCACCGATGAGTTGAATAGTAGTGAAAGTTTCCCTCAAAAGTACCCACCCGAAGACACCGGCGAGCACCGGCTCTAACATTCCTATAATGCTGGCGACTTGTGGGGAGAGCGCATTAATTCCAGCCAAGGTAAAGAGATAAGGAAGGACGGTTCCGATCAAGATTACAAATGTAAGCAGCAGCCAACCTGGCAAGTGATCTCCTGAGAAATGGCCATTGAGATTTACCCGCTCTTTAAAGATATGAAATGGAAAGGACCACCAGGGTTGAACGATTACATACAGCACTGTGGTAATTCCAAAACCCCAGACCAACATGGTGTCAGTACTACGGGTCCTTCCGAGCTTACGACCCAATAAAAAGTAGGCCGCCAGACTCAGTGCGTCAAAGAAGGAGGAGATGACGCCTAAGCCGTTGAGCGTTAAACCGTTCCACACTTCGCCAACCAAGATCAGACCGATAAAGGCGGCAACTAGACCGAGCCACATAGAGTTTGCGATCTTGGTCTTCTTGACGAAGCGCAGATAGAGGACGATCCAGATTGGTGCGGTGAATTCAATAATTAAAGCGATGGAGACATGCAGCTTTAGGATTGAGAAGAAATAGAAGGATTGAACCGCTGCTATCCCGATCACTCCGAAGAGTATTAAGAGGGGGAGTTCCCCGGGAGCGGGCCGTAACAGGTGGAGCCGCCCTTTCGCACCCAAATAGATAAGTAAAGCGAGCAGGGAGCCAGTGGTTCTGATTTCAGTGAGTCGCCATGGAGAGAGGCCAGCCTCCATCACCCACTTGGAGACGATTCCGTTGATCGAATAGAGGAGCGCCGCACTAACGAGAAGAAGATAAGCACGGCGATTACTCATTAGCCAAACTTATCGGCTCACCGCCACACCCAGCGCCACAGTTGAATATCGGCGGGTGCGATAGGGTTTTGACCGTGCTACTTAGTGATCGCGATATCGCCGCAGAAGTCTCCGCTGGACGGGTAAAAGTTGAGCCCTTTAGCGAGGGAATGATCCAGCCATCGAGCGTGGATGTCCGCCTCGATCGCTTCTTTCGGGTCTTCGAGAACCATAAATATTCAGTCATAGACCCATCTATTGAACAGTCAGAGCTCACTCGCGAGGTCGCGGTTGCTCCAGATGAGCACTTCATCTTGCATCCCGGTGAATTCGTTCTAGCCAGCACCTACGAGGTTATAACCCTCCCCGACGATATCGCCGGGCGCCTTGAAGGAAAATCTTCACTGGGTCGACTGGGGCTGCTGACCCACTCCACCGCCGGATTTATTGATCCGGGCTTCTCCGGTCACATCACGCTGGAACTCTCCAACGTGGCGAACCTTCCCGTGAAACTCTTTCCTGGAATGAAGATCGGGCAGCTTTGTCTCATCAAACTCACATCTCCCGCTGAGCATCCATATGGTTCAGCGCTCTACGGTTCTAGATACCAAGGCCAGCGCGGCCCAACGCCAAGTAAATCGTGGTTAAACTTTCATCAAACTAAGATTCAGTAACGCAACTGGTTAATTACGCACTAAGGAGTAGCTCATGAAAACTATCGTTCTTGTAGTTGCAATTATTCTTATTCTCGCTCTCTATGCGATTATGTCTCGCAACCGCTTGGTGCGCGCCAACATTTCAGTGGACGAAGCCTTTGCGCAGATCGACACCCAGCTCAAGCGCCGCTCTGACCTAATCCCAAACTTGGTCGAGACGGTTAAAGGGTATGCATCGCATGAGTCCACTACCTTCGAAGCGGTCGTCGCCGCTCGCGCAAAGGCAACGACGGCTACGACCGTTGCCGACGTTGCTGCAGCAGATGGTGCGTTGACGCAGGCACTTCGTGGCTTACTTGCTGTTACCGAGAATTACCCAGACCTGAAGGCATCTACCAACTTCCTAGCCCTACAGGAAGAGTTGTCCTCTACCGAGAATAAAGTCTCCTTTGCCCGCCAGTTCTATAACGACAGCGTGCGCACTCTGAACTCTGCTATCAAGACATTTCCTAGCAGCCTCTTCGTAAAATCCGCTGGCGTTACGGCTCGTCCATTTTATGAAGTTGATGACCCACAAGATCGCAAGGCGCCGCAGGTCAAGTTCTAACTATGGATTTTAGAAAACTTCAAGCAGCTAACAAATTAAAGACGACCGAGCTTCTCTTCGGCATGGCCTTGCTCGTAGGAGTCGTTATTTGGGCGTTAATGACCTACTTCGGTAAGACCGGGGTAGGGGTTGTTCCCTTTGCCGTGGGAATTGCGCTGCTTTCGGTCTGGGGTTCTTATTGGACTTCTGACAAAATTGTGCTCACGATGACTGGGGCGAAGATCGTCTCCGAGGCTGATAATAAGCAACTTTATGACTTGGTTACAGAGGTCTGTATCGCCGCCGGGTTGCCGGTACCAAAGATTGCCATTGTTGAAGATAACGCCCCGAATGCCTTTGCGACTGGGCGCAATCAAGATCACGCGGTGATTGCCTTCACTACTGGAATTTTACGTGTGATGGATCGTGAGGAGCTCCAAGGAGTAACAGCGCACGAGATGGCGCATGTAGCTAATCGCGACACCTTAGTTTCTGCTATTGCTGCAACGACCGCAGGAGCGCTCGCACTATTGAGTGACTTCATGCTGCGCATGATGATCTTTGGTGGCGGAAACCGTCGCGACAATAACAACAATGACCAAAACCCGCTGGCATTGATTGCTTCACTCGTGGTTCTCATCCTTGCTCCTCTGGCTGCGCTCTTGTTACGCTTGGCAATCTCTCGGAAGCGAGAAGCGCTAGCTGATGTCACCGCGGTGGCATTTACTCGAAACCCAACGGGCTTGCGGCGCGCGCTCGAGGTCTTGGCAGCCGATAGCACCGTCGTTCATCAAAAATCTACGGCGGTTGCACATATCTGGATCGAATCCCCTCTCGACGACAGTAAGACTTCAAAACTCTTCTCGACTCACCCACCATTGGCTACGAGAATCGCAACTCTTAAAGCGATGGAGGGAAATGCATAGTGAAGAAGTTTGTATCTTTTTTCGCACTCGTTTCGCTCATCATTGTCGCGACCCCAAGTTATGGAGCGAGTACCCCACCACTGACGGGTTACGCAGCTAAGGCGGGTGGAACCGTTCTCAACGTTCCGATTCCCGCAGAGTTATTAACCATCCCACTCACTGATTCCAACGGAAAGAACTTCACCCTGGCCTCACTTAAGGGTAAAACTGTTGTATTGACCGACTTTCTGACTCTATGTAATGAGATCTGCCCTATGACGAGCATCAATATGCGCGAAATCGGAGATGCTATTTCGCAGGCCAAACTCACTGGGTCGATGATGAGTTTAGAACTTACAGTAGATCCAAAGCGCGATACTCCAACGCGCCTTAAGAGTTATCAAGCGCTCTTCAATGATCCGAGTTGGACATTGGCGACTGGATCAGTAAAAGGTGTAAACACTTTGTGGTCATGGTTTGGTGCCTATACACAAGTAGTGCCTGCTGAAAAAGGCGTTATTGATTGGATGACAGGAAAGCAGATCACCTATGACGTCAATCATGCTGATGTAATCGTCATTATCGGTCCAGACCTACACTGGCGTTGGCTCGATTTGGGATCACCAGCCGTGACCAATCCCAAGGCTAAAAATATCGTGCCGTCAAAGTTGTATACCTACCTTTCCAGTAACGGCAAGAGCAATTTGGTAAAGCCCGAGCAGCCGTTCTGGTCAACGACCGCTGTTTACGGTGCACTCAATGAGATTTTCAAAATTAAGATCGGAAAGTAATGAAGCGAATCGCTATAGGTCTAATGACCATCTCGCTCCTAATTACTGGGATTTCGACTGCTTCCGCTCACACCGTTTTAATATCTTCAAATCCGAGCAAGGGTTCTACCGTTAAGGCGCTACCTGCCAAAATATTATTAAAATTCGCCGAACCACTTCTTACCCTCGGGAAGCGAGCCATCAATAAAGTAGTGGTGACCGATCCAGATAATTTCTTGGTTAGCACCGGGGTTAATTATGTAAAAGGGGCTACCCTCAGCGCACCACTTGTTACCGCGACTCCTATAACAGGAATTTATAAAGTCAGTTATCGAGTCTCGGCACAGGATGGCCACATTGTGACCGGATCATTTACCTTTAAGCTTCAGAATTAATTGGGAAGTGCAAGGTAAAGGTTGACCCCTTACCTATCTCTGATTCGACGCTCACAGAGCCACCATGTGCTTTCATAACCGCGTCAACAATAGATAGCCCCAATCCACTACCTTCGCCCGCGTGGCGCGCACGTGATGGATCGACGCGGAAGAATCGTTCGAAGATGCGCTCTTGATCACTCTCGGAGAGCCCCGGCCCGGAATCTTCTACCGCAACGGTGGTTTCGAGATCGCTTGTGGCGGCAGATACTTTTATTGAAGTACCGCTGGGCGTGTGGGTGCGAGCATTTGCAAGCAAATTACCTAAGGCTTGATGGATCCTCTTGTTGTCACCAAGAACATAGAGATCGGCAGGAACCTCGAGAGCGATTGGGTGATCTGGGCCGGCTGCAAGAGCAGATGCAACACTCTCTTTAATTAAGTGGGTGAGATCTACGGGTTCGAGAGAGTGTGGTCTCGCCTCATCCATGCGGGCAAGCAGGAGGAGATCTTCAACAAGTGATCCCATGCGGATCGACTCCTTCTCGATTCTTCCAACCAACTCCTTGGTCTTCTCTGTCCCGGATACCGCGCCCTGGCGATGAAGTTCTGCAAATCCGCGAATTGCGGTAAGAGGTGTGCGAAGTTCGTGAGATGCATCCGCGACGAAGCGACGTAACTTAGATTCGGAAGCATTCTTCTGCTCGAAAGACTCTTCAATTCTGCCCAACATTGTGTTGAGCGATTTAGTGAGACGTCCGATTTCTGTCTTCGATTGCATTTCGGGAAGACGAGCGGAGAGATCACCGTCGGCGATAGCTGCAGCGATTACTTCTACTTCGAGAAGCGGTTTAAGACTAAGTGTGATCAACCAGCGTGAGATCAAGCCGATTAAGAAGAGAACCGCCAGACTGATTAAAAGGAACAACAAACTTAACTCGTGGAGCGTTCTCTCTACGCTATTTAAAGAGACGGAAATTACAACCGAGCCCAGGTTAGAAGGTAGTACGAATGCAACCGCACGCGTAGAGGTTTGTGGATTTTCAGTGTGAACGGTGAACGCTTTACCCTTTGTAGCTGCAACTTGTACCAGCGTCATTCCGCTAAAAGTTGCGGGAGAACCCCCTGAGGATATATCTCCACCGACTTCTCCCAATACAACACCACTCGCATCTAAAAGGGTGAGTGAGGTAGCGCTTGGAACTCCACGTAATGGGCTAACAGCACGGAAAGGTGAGGTTGTTGAACCGTTTGTGCCATCATCATTGGATGGCGCAATTCCAGCTCGAACCAATCGAGTGATTGATCCATCCGCCACACTGGTGAGTTGTGAGTCGACCTGTCGAATTAAGAATCCCCGAAGTTCGGCATTGGCTGCAAAGTCAGAGGCAGCGATTCCAATTGCAGCGACCACAACGGTCGCAAGCAACAAGCGGTTGCGCAGACTCCAGTGCCTAAATGCGGGAACTTTCTTCTTCATTGAAGAATTATCTTAGTTTCCGGCGGGAATACGCATTCGGTAGCCGACGCCACGCACAGTATGAATAAGAGCAGGCTCATATATATCGATCTTTTTACGAAGGTATGAAACGTATGTTTCAACGATTCCAGCATCTCCGCGGAAGTCGTACTGCCAAACATGATCCAGGATCTGAGACTTGCTCACAACGCGATCAGCGTTAATCATTAAATAGCGCAAGAGCAGAAACTCGGTGGGAGAGAGGTCAATCAGGTGCCCAGCGCGGCGAACTTCGTGAGTTGCCTCGTCGAGCTCTAAATCTGCAAAGCGAACTTTCTCTTCATCGACAGATGCCTCAACAGCGCCGATACGGCGCAACAGCGCACGCAGGCGAGCTACCAGCTCTTCGAGTGAGAAAGGTTTGGTTACATAGTCATCTCCACCGATAGTCAGCCCGGCGATCTTGTCATCGACTGTATCTTTTGCGGTCAGGAAGAGGACGCCGACGCTATGACCTTCGGAGCGGAGTTGACGACAGACTTCAAAACCATCTTGGTCTGGCAGCATCACATCAAGGATGAGGGCATGAGGTTTGAATTCTTCGGCGATAGTCAAAGCTTGTGATCCAGTAGCTGCGGTGCGGACATCAAAGCCCACGAAGCGAAGACTGGTCGCAATAAGTTCACTGATGGAACTCTCATCATCAACAACGAGAATTCTCTGCAAATTGCTGTTCTGGGTATCTGCCACGGTAACTCTCTCTTTTAGTGCGGTCATTTCTTGATCCTCCACGGATGCGCTTCTCGTCCCCCAATGAGGGGCATGGAAGAGAGGATTCTCCTTTTGGCTGGGGATTTCCTGAGAAATAGCCGTAGTTTTCCACAGGGTTTATCCACGGTGTGGAGAATTACAGCCGTGTAATTAAGAGGGTTAAATCAACGCCATTTGGTCGCCAGGGTGAAGCCCCCAGCTATAAATCCAAAGCCAATGACCATATTCCAAGCGCCAAGATGCGGGATTGGGTAGGTGGTGTTGCTGACGTAGTAAATGACAATCCAGACTAGACCGGCGAGAAAGCCAGCGAGCATCAGGGGAGCGAGCCATTTTGGGCTCTCCGTTGGAAGTGGAGCCTTCTGGGCTACCTCATCCGGAATGTAGACCGGATCCTTCTTGCGACTGCGCGATTTAGGCATGAGTAAAAGGTACACCAATATTAAAAATGTCACGATCATTCCAGTCGGTAGCCTTACCCCATGACCAGAATCCTCGTCGTCGATAATTACGACTCCTTTGTCTATAACTTGGTCCAATATTTAGGCCAATTAGGCGCAGATGTAACTGTGCGCCGGAACGATGAGGTCGATTTCTCTACCGTGGAAAGCTTCGATGGAATATTGATATCCCCGGGTCCGGGAACTCCAGAGGCAGCGGGGCAGAGCATCGAGCTCGTTAAGTACGCCGCCGCCAAGAGCATTCCACTTCTGGGAGTCTGTTTAGGACATCAGGCTATTGGCGTTGCATTTGGAGCCACAGTTTCCCGCGCTCCCGAGCTGTTGCATGGGAAGACTTCAATTGTGCACCATACAAATACAGGTTTGCTGATAGATCTTCCATCACCCTTTATTGCGACGCGCTATCACTCTCTTGCTATCGAACCCGCAACACTTCCCGTTGAATTAGAAGTTACAGGGAAGACAGATTCCGGAGTCGTGATGTCGATTGAACATAAGACCCTTCCAATATCTGGAGTGCAATTCCATCCCGAATCAGTGCTAACAGAACATGGCCACCAAATGCTCGGCAACTGGTTAGAACGTTGCGGTGATATTGGCGCTCGCGCTCGCTCCGAAGGACTCTCACCGGTAGTAAATAGAGTTTGAACTCAAGCGCATTAATTAGTCGGTTGCGTGTTAACCGTGATCGTTACCGTGGAACCAATATTTTGCGTCGTTCCTGCGCTAGGCGCCTGCGCCAAAATAATTTGAGTGGCTTGAGTTGAATCGTATGCAGTTGCGGTGCGCACCAAGAATCCCGCTTGCGTGAGAGTTGTAATTGCCTGCACTTCACTCAATCCAACTAATTCTGGTACCTGTAAACTTCCGCTCGCGATTTGCAATACGACTCCCGCACCGGCGGGCAAGATACTTCCGGGAGATGGATTCACTGCGAGTACAGTTCCGGGAGCTTGATTCGAATCAGTCGGGATCGTTTGCGCGACAAGTAAGCCGGCAGAGGTGAGCGCGCTGCGCGCATCTGCAAGAGATAGACCCACTAAGTTAATCGGAATAGCGGTATTTCCAGCGCCGCTAGATTCGGTCAAGGTAATGCTGCTGCCTGGGATCACCTTCGCATCGGCTAATGGAAGTTGACTTGATATGCGGCCTTTTGGAATCGATGATGACGGTCCATCTTGAATATTTATGGTGAAGTTCGGCAATAAGGCTCGTGCCTGTGCCTCGGTGAGGCCAACGACATTTGGAACCTGCAGGCTAGGGACGCTTGGATTTTTAACCTGGGTATAAAGAGTGGATCCAGCAATAAGTGCAACAGCGACTGCCACCCCACCGAGTAAGAAGAAGCGGCGCTTGGATTTGGTGCGTCGAATCTTTGTTGTTACCTGTTCCCCGCGCATGGCACGCCGCAGATCCTCCAGCATCGCTCCCGCATCTTGATAGCGATCATTGGGATCTTTATGAAGAGCGACCTGGATAATTGTCTCGAGATTGGGGTCGATATCAGGGTTGATATCAGAAGGCGCCGGTAGTGGAGCCGAAACATGTTGGAAAGCAATGGATACTGGTGTATCACCAATAAAAGGTGGTCTTCCAACTAACAATTCATACATCAAGCAGCCAACTGAGTAGATATCACTTCGCGCATCGGCATATTCGCCCGTGGCTTGCTCTGGAGATAGATACTGTGCCGTACCAACAACATTCCAAGTATTTGTCATCGTCGCACCGACATCGTCTAGCGCGCGGGCGATACCGAAGTCCATCACCTTCACCTTGCCAGAGTCGGTGATCATAATGTTTCCCGGCTTTATATCTCTATGGATAATTCCCTGCGTGTGTGAATACTCGAGTGCCTCGAGTATTTCAGCGACGATCTCCACCGCTTCATCTTGTGAGATCTCTGCATCCGATTGCAGAACTTGACGCAAGGTATGTCCCTTCACAAGCTCCATCACAATATATGAATTCGAACCATCCTCTCCAGAGTCAAAAACGGAAACGATGCCCGGATTATTCAACCCCCCCGCCGCCAGCGCCTCTTTCTTAAAACGAGCAACGAATGCGGGATCGCGTGCTAAATCGCTGCGCAAGATCTTGACTGCAACCTTACGGTGTAGGCGCAGATCTTCTGCAATGTAGACATCGGCCATTCCACCGGTTCCAATCATGGCTCCGATTTCGTAGCGACTGTTGAATATCTTCTGGTTCATGCGCGGGCCGCCCCAAGTAATTCAATTGATGGCTCTACTTCAGTTTCCACGATCTCAACCCAGAGAATCGTCACATTATCTGGCGCGCCTTTTTCGAGAACCGCGGCTATTAATTGATTAACTACTTCAGCGGGGTCGGAGTTCTTAATGACATTAATAATCTCAAGATCAGAGAGGACAGAGCTGAGGCCATCGCTACAAAGTAGAAAATTGTCTCCCAATTTTGCCTCAAAGAGGTTGAGAATTGGGTCGATCCCAGAGTCGCCAATTAAAGCTTGAGTGAGCAGCGATCTTTGGGGATGGTTAATAACTTCATCGGCGGTCAAGCGGCCTTGGTCTAACAACTCCTGCATAACCGTGTGGTCGTAACTCAGCTGAATTAACTTCTTCCCGTTCCACTGGTAGCAACGTGAGTCACCAATATGAAGGAGTTCAACGCGATCTCCGTTGAGGTGAAGCGCGGTAAGGGTTGTGCCCATGCCCTGCAAGCTACGATCGTTATTGGCCACCTCTGCAATCTCATGATCGATAGAGAAGGAGATATTGAGGAGCAGATCTTCGCGTGATTCTGAATCCAAGTTCGCGTCATTGAGTACTTCACTTAACTCTTTAACGGAGGTAATCGCAATTTTGGAGGCAACTTCTCCTCCGGCGTGGCCGCCCATCCCATCAGCCACTGCCACCAGCCTCGCAGAGACCAGGGCCGAATCCTCATTGCCATCTCTTACAAGGCCGAGCTCGCTGCGCGCGATAACCTTAAAAGAGCGATTCATAGATTTAGCCTAACGGTGCTAACCTCTTATGAGTAAGCCCGAGTGGCGGAACGGCAGACGCGCACGATTCAGGTTCGTGTACTCGTAAGGGTGTAGGGGTTCAAATCCCCTCTCGGGCACTCTTCTCACTTAGATAGAGTTCGCCAGTGAGTACATATGCCTACCTCGGACCCTCCGGAACATTTACCGAGGCAGCCTTAATAGGTATCACCTCCCCTGCGGACCAATTGATCCCTTATTCCAACGTGACCGCCGCTTTAGATGCCGTCCGTGAGGGGCGCGCAGAATTTGCCCTCGTTCCCATCGAAAATTCGGTTGAAGGGGTTGTTGCCCGCACTCTAGATGAATTGGCTACTGGCGCCGCCTTGGAGATTGTCGCCGAAACCACGATTCCAGTGAGTTTTGCCTTGATGACTCTGCCTTCAAACAAGACCAAGACAATCACTCGAATTGCCACTCACCCGCATGCTGAATCGCAATGCCGAATATTTATCGCGCGAGAATATTCCGGCGCGGAAGTTATTACCACACCCTCCACTGCAGCGGCAGCCGAGGGGCTGAAGGAGGGCAATTGGGATGGCGCAATCGCGGCGAAGATTGCAGCTGATAAGTACGGCCTCACGGTGATAGCAGAGAATATCGGCGACAATGATGCAGCCGTTACGCGATTTGTTCTCGCCCGTAAACCCGGCGTAATTCCAGTTCCAAGCGGCAATGATCGAACCTCGCTTGTCGCTTACATAGGCATCGATCATGCCGGAGCTCTCTTAGAGATATTGACCGAATTCGCTAAGAATGATGTAAATCTCTCTTTCATTCAGAGCCGCCCTACCGGACGCGAGCTGGGGCATTATCACTTCATCATCGATGTTGAGGGCCACCAGAGCGATGTAGCGGTTGCACGCTCAATTATTGGCTTACGCTCGATCTGTGAAGATATTCGAGTTCTAGGTTCCTACCCTCGCGCGGCGAATAGATAGGCTAACCCCGTGATTGATTTAAAGATATTGCGTGAGGACCCAGATCGCGTTCGCCAGTCGCAGAAGGTGCGCGGCGAGAGCGTCGAAATTGTTGACCAACTATTAGTTTTGGATGAAGCACGTCGTACCGCGATCACAACTTTTGAAACTTTGCGGGCAGAGCAGAACGTACTTTCGAAATCCGTTGGCGCTGCTAAGGGTGATGAAAAAAGCGCGCTCTTGGAGAATGCGAAGGCGCTCTCGGTAAAGGTAAAAGAGGCAGATGCCGCACGTGCCGTTGCAGAGGCGGCCGCCGATGCAGCTTTGTTACAGATTCACAATGTGATTAGCCCAGATGCTCCAGTAGGCGGCGAGGCTGACTTTGTTGTTCTCGAGCATGTAGGGACACCACGTGATTTCTCCACTGCGGGATTTGAACCAAAGGATCATGTAGAACTCGGTAAAATTCTTAAAGCTATCGATACCGAGCGCGGGGCTAAGGTTGCGGGCTCTCGCTCTTATTACTTAACTGGGGTAGGTGCGCTCTTAGAATTTGCTCTCGTCAATTATGCAATTTCCTCCGCGACTAAAGCGGGTTTTACCCCTGTTATTCCGCCCGTCTTGGTGAACCCACCAGCGATGGAAGGCACGGGATTTTTAGGTCAAGCAGCAGAGAATGTCTATCACTTAGAAGAAGATGATGTGTATCTCGTGGGTACCAGCGAAGTACCTCTCGCCGCGTATCACATGGACGAAGTCATCGATGGTTTGCCTTTGCGTTACGCCGGATATTCAACGTGTTTTCGCCGTGAAGCAGGAACATATGGAAAAGATACGCGCGGCATTATTCGCGTTCATCAATTCGATAAAGTAGAGATGTTCATTTTTTGTGAACCCAAAGATGCGCTCATTGAACACCAGAAGTTATTGCGTTGGGAGAAGGATTTCCTAGATGCGATGGAGATCCCTTACCGTGTTATCGATGTCGCCTCTGGCGATCTGGGAGCTAGTGCCATTCGCAAATTTGATATCGAGGCTTGGATTCCTACGCAGAACGCGTATCGAGAAGTTACCAGCACATCTAACTGCACCGAATTCCAGGCGCGCCGTTTGAATATTCGATACCGCGATGGCGATGCAACGAAGCCAGTAGCAACCCTTAATGGAACCTTGGTCGCAATTCCAAGAATGATCGTTGCTATTTTAGAAAATCATCAACAAGCAGATGGTTCGGTTATTGTTCCCGCCGCCCTTCGCCCCTTCTTAGGAGTCGACCGATTACTTCCGGCATAACTGGCAAAAGACCTAAGGTCATTGCAACTGATTTAGATGGCACGATCGTCTCCTCGTATGAGCGGATCACTTCACGTACTATTGCGGCCTTCACCGCAGCTCGTGAAGCCGGCGTTGAGGTTTTCTTTGTCACCGGTAGGCCGCCTCGCTGGATGCGCGAGATCAAAGACACCTTTGGATTTGGTAACGCGATCTGTGCCAACGGAGCGATGCATTATGACTTAATGAAAGAAGAGGTCATTGAAGAGTGGTTGATTCCCCTTGAGAATCAATTCGAATTTGTTAAGAGAATGCGCGCCGCCGTACCCTCGATCTCGTTTGCCACCGAATATGGAGATGAATTTCACCATGAAAGCGCGTACATCCCTCGCTGGGATGTTGGAGTCGACATGGCACCTGTTTTGCGAATCGAAGAGAAGCTACTGAAGCCTGCCTTTAAAATGTTGGCTCGCTGTTCCGATTACGAATTCACGTCAGATGAGCTCTTGGAGATTGCTCTGCGTGAAGTCGGGGATCTTGTAACCATTACACACTCAAATGCGAGCGAGGCGCTTCTAGAGATATCTGCTCTCGGAGTCAGTAAAGGGGAAACCCTCGCGAAACTTACGGCGCGCTTAGGGTTCACGTCGAAGGATGTTGTGACATTTGGAGATAACCCCAATGACTTTTCAATGCTCAAATGGGCAGATCGATCATGGGCGATGGCCGACGGTCACGTCGATGGCCCTAAGAACGCGAAGTTTGTCGCCCAACCTCATCACTTAGATGGTGTCGCAATTGTGATTGAAGAATTGCTCGCCTTACCTGAGTAAAAAGTGGCGATTTTGCCTCTCCCTAGGTGTGCCAGTAAGTTTGCCCACGGAGGGCTCGCATAGCGGCCGAGTGCACCGGTCTTGAAAACCGGCAAGGGAAACCTTCGTGGGTTCAAATCCCACGCCCTCCGCCAGACCCGCCAGACCCGCCAGACCCGCCAGACCCGCCAGACCTTCTTGGGCTTGTGTGCGATTTCACCCCTAGAAGGTAGGAACCCACCTAGCCTTAATCGGGTTCTGGCACGAAACTTCTCCCATGGCAATTGATACCTCAGGCACCGGAGTCTTCTCCGAGGGGCGCGCAAAATTATCTGCTCGCACGCTGCGCACAGACAAGTGGTGGCTGCAACCACTCATCGCTTTCCTGGCGCTCTTTTCATTTATTATTTATGCGACCTGGCGCGCTTTCGAGGGAGCGCATTATTTTCTCTCTCCACTGATCTCGCCTTTCTACTCGCCCTGTCTAACCACGAAGTGTGTAGATGGTTCGTCACTACTTGGACATTGGGCCTCAATTGGGACAATTTCGCCAGCTCTCTTGATTTTGATCTTCCCCTTGGGATTCCGCATGACTTGTTACTACTACCGCAAGACCTATTACCGCTCTTTCTGGATGTCACCACCTGCATGTGCCGTAGCCGAGCCGCACGCAAAGTACACCGGTGAAACACGCAAGCCACTCATTTTGCAAAATGCGCACCGCTACTTCTTTTACGCCGGACTAGTTTTTAATGTACTCCTGACCATTGATGCGATTCTCTCCTTCCGCCGCCCATTTGTTGGCGGAAATATCGAGACGTATCCAGGAAGCGTTGCGCAGGCTCACGAAGTACTCAAGTGGGGACATATGAGCATCGGTACGATCGTGCTTCTAGCTAACGCAACTTTCCTATGGCTCTACTCTGCTTCGTGCCACACCTGTCGTCACACAATCGGTGGCCGGCTACGTAACTTCTCAAAGCACCCGGTTCGCTATAAGGCTTGGACCATCGTCTCTGCCCTGAATCATAAACACCAAGAATTCGCTTGGGTCTCTTTAGTTGGTGTTGCTTTTGCCGATATTTATGTGCGGACCGTTTCAATTCACCCACTTCTTAACCACTACTTCTTCTAAAGGCGCTGACCATGACTGCAAATCTTGAACGTCATAAGTACGACATCGTCGTTATTGGTGCCGGTGGCGCTGGGCTACGGGCTGCCCTCGAAGCACGAGAAGCTGGACTCACCGTAGCGATCGTTTGCAAATCTCTCTTCGGGAAAGCCCATACCGTTATGGCGGAAGGCGGCGCTGCCGCCTCTATGGGTAATGTGAATGAGAAAGATAACTGGATGGTGCACTTCCGTGACACGATGCGTGGCGGCAAGTTTCTTAATCATTATCGAATGGCGGAACTACATGCCAAGGAAGCGCCAGATCGCATCTGGGAGTTAGAAACGTGGGGCGCGCTCTTTGATCGCACTAAAGAGGGCAAAATTTCACAACGTAACTTTGGTGGGCACGAATATCCACGTCTGGCCCACGTTGGTGACCGCACCGGCTTGGAATTAATCCGCACCATGCAACAACGCATTGTTGCTCTGCAACAAGTAGATGCGCGCGAGACCGGCAACCCTGAAACCAATATACGAGTTTTTGCCGAAGTAACCATCACGGAAATTCTCAATGAGAATGGCAAGGTTGCGGGTGCCTACGGATACCGCCGTGAAAACGGCGCAGAGGTCCTCTTTGAAGCACCAGCAGTTGTGATTGCAACGGGTGGCGTTGGTAAGACATTTAAAATTACCTCTAACTCTTGGGAGGGCACTGGCGATGGCCATGCGCTCGCACTCAAATCGGGAGCCAACCTTGTCGATATGGAATTCTTACAATTCCACCCTACGGGTATGGTCTGGCCACTCTCGGTCAAAGGAATTCTTGTCACCGAGTCGGTACGCGGTGAAGGTGGAATTTTGACCAATAGTCTGGGTGAACGCTTTATGTTCAAGTACATTCCAGATGTATTTAAGAATCAATATGCGGACAATGAAGCCGAAGCCGATCGTTGGTATATCGATCAAGATAACAATCGCCGTCCCCCAGAACTTCTTCCGCGGGATGAAGTTGCGCGTGCTATTAACTCTGAAGTTAAAGCAGGACGCGGAACAGAGCATGGCGGAGTCTTCCTTGATGTTTCAAAGCGCCTCTCTGCCGAAATTATTAAGAAGCGCCTTCCATCCATGTGGCATCAGTTCTACGAGCTAGCTGGCGTAGATATCACCAAAGAGGCGATGGAGGTCGGTCCAACTTGTCACTATGTAATGGGTGGCGTTGAAGTTAATCCAGATACCGCTGCAGCTGTAGGAGTCGAAGGACTCTTTGCTGCCGGTGAAGTTGCGGGCGGAATGCACGGTTCAAATCGCCTCGGTGGAAACTCGCTCACAGACCTCTTGGTCTTTGGTCGTCGCGCCGGAATGGGTGCTGTAGCTTATGTGAAGTCGCACGGTGCCAATCCAGTGAGTGATTCCACCATAGTGAAGGCAGCTACGAGAATCGCGGCTCCTTTCACACGGGTGGGCGGCGAAAATGCCTACTCACTTCATCAAGAGCTACAAGAAATTACGCACAACTTAGTCGGAATCATCCGCACCCGAGCAGAACTTGTAGAAGCTATCGAAAAGATTGCTGACATCCGAAAGCGAAGTGCAAACATCTCCGTCACCGGAGATCGAATGTTCAATCCAGGTTTCCATCTTGCTTTCGATCTCGACAATATGTTGCTCGTCGCAGAAAGTACAGCGAAATCAGCGCTCCTGCGGGAAGAGTCGCGTGGAGGACATACACGTGATGATTTCCCTGGAATGAATCCCACCTGGCGTCAGGTCAACCACATCTCGAGTTTCGACGGTACTCAAGTCAATATCAAGGCACAATCACTTCCAGTTCTACCGAAAGAGCTCTTTGATCTCTTTGATGTTCACGAATTAGAGAAGTACATGACCCCGCAGGAAATTGCGAAAGGCGGATCAAACTAATGGCGCGCACACTCAAACTTCGCATCTGGCGCGGTAACGATGAAGATGGAGCGTTACAAGATGTCACCGTTGAAGGAAATAACGGAGAAGTAGTTCTCGACATCATTCACCGTGTTCAAGCAACACAGATGGGTGACCTGGCAGTTCGTTGGAATTGCAAAGCAGGCAAATGTGGTTCGTGTTCCATGGAGATCAACGGAAAGCCACGACTTGCATGTATGACCCAGATATCCGCATACGGGGATGATGAAGTAATCACCATAACCCCATTGCGTGCATTCCCTGTTATTAAAGATCTCGTTACTGACGTCTCATTCAATTACAAGAAGGCGATGGAAGTTCGAGCTTACGAACACCCGGCAGATCTTAAGCCTGGCGAAGCTCGTATGCAGCAAGTGGATGTAGAGCGCTCACAAGAATTTCGGAAGTGTATTGAATGCTTCTTATGCCAAGACACCTGCCACGTTATCCGCGATCACGAAGAGAACAAGAAATCCTTCGCTGGCCCTAGATTCTTTATCCGTATCGCCGAACTTGATATGCACCCGCTAGACACCCTGCGCAATCGCAAGCAGACTGCGCAATCTGAACATGGGCTTGGAATGTGCAACATCACCAAGTGCTGTACAGAGGTCTGCCCTGAGCACATTCGCATCACCGACAACGCCATTATCCCCATGAAAGAGCGCGTCGTAGACGTCAAGTACGACCCACTTCGCTGGTTAGGCTCGGTTATCAGAAAGAGAGACGGTATTCTTTAAGCATGAGGATATTTGTTCGTTGGGGAGTATTAGCTCTCGCAGTATGGGCGGCTACAGGTTTAGTTCCAGGAATCAAGGTCCTCGGGGGCGCGTGGTCGTATCTCTTGGTTGCCTTGATTTTCTCCTTAATTAATACTTTTTTGGGTTCATTCCTTAAGTTGATGACTCTTCCTGCCGTGATTCTCAGTGCAGGACTTTTCTTGATCGTGATCAACGCCGCAATGCTCGAAGTGACGACGCACATTACTAAAAGACTCACCATCACTTCTTTCTGGTCAGCAGTATTCGCCTCCGTCATTATTAGTTTGGTTTCGGGTGCGGGGTCCCGTTTAACTTCCAAACGCAATTGGAAGTAAAACAGCTCTCTGTCGTATCACTAGGCGGAATTATTGGCTCCCTCGCCAGGTGGGTTGTGTCACTCCTCATCGTTGACCCGGGTTTTCCTTGGGCTACGCTCACCGTTAATTATCTGGGTGCTGTTTTACTTACCATCATCGTGATCTATATCCGCCATCACCCGAACCCACAATGGTGGTGGCGCCCCGCATTGGGAACCGGATTCTGCGGTGGTTTCACGACTTACTCTGCCTTTGCTGTGACCCTTGATCATGACCTGAACTCTCATAATTTTCATGGTCTCATCACGTATGTGCTGGCATCTCTTATTGGAACATTTATTTTGGTCTTTGCAACAAATGAATTTCTCGATAGACGTTGGTCTAAAAAATGAGAGTGCTTCTGATCTCTCTTGGTGCCGGGATAGGTGCACCTCTTCGATATCTCATTGATAAAAATATGCGCAAAAAGCGAGTCAATCTAATCCCGCTCGAAACGCTGTTAATCAATGTGCTTGGTTCATTTGTTCTCGGCATAACTGTCCATCGCGATGCAAATATGGGTTTCCTCTTTGGTACCGGATTTGCGGGAGCATTTACAACTTGGTCGGCTTTTGCTTTGGAAACTCACGACCTATTCAAATCGAGAAAGCATGTCATTGCCTGGGGATATCTCTTGTTAACGCTTCTTCTGGGCGTGGCAGCTGCTGCTGCAGGGGATGCGATCTAACGAAGCAGGTTAGTAACCCACACTTCAACCTCATCAGGATGGCTAGGTAGTGCGCGACTTAAAACTTGCACGCCTGTCTTTGTAACTAATACATCGTCCTCAATGCGAACGCCGATGCCGCGGTACTCGGCAGGGAAGAGCAGATCATCGGGTTGAATATAGAGTCCAGGTTCGACTGTAAGCACCATTCCCACTTCTAGAACTCCCTCGCGGTAATCCTCTTTACGGGCCTGCGCGCAGTCATGGACATCAAGTCCCAACATATGCCCAGTGCTATGCACCGTCCATCTCCGATGGAAACCTGCATATTCTTGTAGTGATTCTTCGGCGCTGACGGGGAGTACGCCCAACTCTTCTAAGCCCCGGGCTAAGACCGCACTGGCCGCGTCATGGAAGGCGCTCCACGGAGCTCCCGGCTTAACTGCTTCAATTCCAGCGCGCTGCGCTGCATAAACGAGAGAGTAAATCTTGCGCTGCGCCGGCGAGAACTTTCCGTTGACGGGGATAGTTCTTGTGATGTCAGCGGTATACATAGAATCAACTTCAGCACCGGCATCTATAAGGATTAAATCTCCTGGCAAGACATCGCCATCATTCTTAATCCAGTGTAGAACGCAGGCATGTGAACCAGCAGCTGCGATCGTGTCATATCCAAGATCATTGCCCTCCAGGCGCGCTCTGCCATAAAAAGCCGATTCAATGATGCGCTCGCCACGTTTAACAGATACCGCCGCAGGAAGAGCTTGCACCATGTCGCTAAATCCGCGAATAGTGACATCGATCGCCTTCTGGATCTCGGCAATTTCGTATCGATCCTTTATCAGTCGCAACGCAGAGATCTGGGCGAGCAACTTGGCTTCGCGTTTCTTACGATGCTCGACTAAGGCATCGACAACTGGATCTTCACCGTGAATAGCCAAGGTGTCCACATCATCTTCGAGCATTTCAGTGAGATCATCGATATGAATTACTGACATTCCATAACGCTGCTCAGTTTCTGAGGCAGAGAGTCTGCGTCCAATCCAGAACTCACCATGTCTGCGATCGGAGTGAAATTCATCGGTATCACGTGGTGAACGAGGATGAATCAAGAGCAGAGCTTCATGTCCTTGTGCGGCTGGCTCTAGTATCAATACAGAATCCGGGACGCAGTCGCTGGCGGTAATCCCCGTGAAATACGCATAGGCGCTATGTGCGCGGAATTTGTAATCAGTGTCATTGCTGCGCACCTTGAATGTTCCTGCTGGAATTACGAGTCGTACTCCGGGATAAAGTGCCGAAATCTTGGCGCGGCGTACCGCGGCAAACTTCACAACTTCGGCAGGTTTAACTCCCTGCAAGGCGGTATCTGACCACCCCAAAGCCATAAATTCCGTTAGAGCTTCGCCTTTAGGGATGTCATGTGACTGGGTACCAGGTGCCCGATCAGGAATCTTATTCACATTGGTAAGGGTACTAGGCTTGGAGTATGTCATTACAGCCCTTTCAAGCGGTGAATCCTGCGGATGGTCTCGCCTTCGGAGCCGAATATCCAGAACAGACCCACTCAGAGGTAATCGCTGCAATAAGTAGCGCTGCCAGTGCGCGTGAACCATTCGCTGCACTAACACTTGCAAAGCGCGCCAGCCTGCTGGAGGCCATAGCCATTGAAGTTGAAAATTTACGCTCCCACTTGGTGGCGATTGCCAATTTAGAGACGGGATTGCCAGAAGCGCGCATAAATGGCGAGATATCTCGCACCATTGTGCAACTCCAACTCTTTGCCGCCATGGTCCGTACCGGTGTGCATCTAGGCGCCACCATTGATTTGGCTGATCCTGATTACAAGCCGGTCGCACGTCCCGATATGCGAAAAGTCAATCTTCCTATTGGTGTAGTTGCGGTCTTTGGGGCATCCAACTTTCCATTTGCCTACTCGGTTATTGGTGGAGATAGCGCTGCAGCGCTCGCTGCCGGTTGCCCGGTCGTAGTAAAGGCTCATCCTTCGCACCCAGGTACCTCACTTCTTACCTTCCAAGCGGTGCAAAAGGCGCTGCTATCGCAAGGACTCTCACCTGATATTTTTACGATGGTGCAAGGGCGTAGCCCAGAGATCACACATTGGATTGCACTCGCCGATGAGGTCGCTGCGATTGGATTTACGGGCTCTGCGCTCGTGGGGCAATTGCTGGTTGATTTGAGCCATTCACGCGCAGTACCGATTCCAGTCTTTGCAGAGATGGGGAGCTTAAATCCAATCTTTATCACCGCAGCTGCTCTCGATGAGCGAGCGACAGCCATGGGAGAGAACCTCTTTGATTCAGCAACCCTGGGATCCGGCCAGTTCTGTACCAAACCCGGCTTAATATTTCTTGGTGGCGATGGCGCAGAGTTTGTGGCAGCGATGCGCAGCAAGATGGGCTCTCTTGGCACACAACCCCTACTTAACAAGGGTATTAGCGAGCGATACAACAGTGTTGTCTCTGCACTTGCAAAACATCCTGGGGTCGAAACAATTGTCGGAGAAGTTCCGGATCAAGGATTTATCGTGCAACCAACAATCTTTGTACTTGATTATCAGATGTACAAAGCAAACCCCGAATTTAGTCACGAACACTTTGGACCAACAACTGTGGTCGTTCAATGTACAGAGTCTGACTTCGCGGAAATTATCGCTCACTCCGAAGGGCAGTTGACCGCTACCTTGCACCTAGCAATCGGTGAAATTCGCCCCGAGTTGGTAAGAGCGCTCAGCGCTATTGCCGGTCGTTTAATTCTCAATGGTGCACCTACTGGCGTATCGGTCTCTGCAGCACAAAATCATGGCGGACCTTGGCCTTCATCTTCTACTCATACGACCTCAGTGGGCACCGATGCGATCTATCGCTTCATGCGCCCCGTGACGTATCAGGGTTTCCCAGATGAATTGTTGCCACCGGCTTTGGCGAGCGGAAATCCAGAGAAGATTGAAAGGCTTGTAAATGGAGTGCGCGGCCTAAACTAAGAAACCGTCGGGGAATGGATCAGATGAATCCAGAACCCAGGTCGCTTCACCCATAATCCAAGCCCTGCCCGTAATAGTTGGGATGATCGCAGCTATTCCCGCGACACTTGTGTGTTCCTTCACCCGGCCTTCAAAGTGAGATCCGATCCATGATTCATTAATCAGAACGTCGTTATCTTTGAACTCACCACGAGCCACCATTTGCGCCAAGCGCGCGCTCGTACCCGTTCCGCACGGAGATCGATCAAACCAGCCTGGATAGATTGCCATTGCATTCTTCCAGTGCAGGGGATGATCGCCTGGAGTTATAAAGTCGATGTGATGACAGATCGCAATTTCTGGGTTCTCCGGATGCACGGGGCGATTCTGCTCATTGATTGCGTCAGAGATCGCCAAGCCCGCCTCTAGGAATTTCGCACCGTTCTTGCGTTCAAAAGCTATGCCCACGCGATCTATCGGCACGATCGCATAGAAGTTGCCGCCGTAGGCCATGTCATAGGTGATTTCACCGTAACCAGGAACCGAAACGACCTGATCGCTTTGATAGAGAAAGGAGGGAACGTTGGTGATTGTCACACTGAGAGCTCTTCCCTCTTTAACCGCCACATCGACAACTACAAGCCCCGCAGGAGTATCTAGGCGCACCGTTGTTACGGGCTCTATGACTGGTACCAATTTCTTCTCAATCAGAACAGTTGCTAAACCAATCGTTCCGTGGCCACACATCGGCAAGCAACCCGATACTTCAATGTAAACGACACCGACATCAGCGTCGGGGCGAGTGCTCTTCTGGATAATCGCTCCGCTCATCGCCCCATGGCCGCGCGGCTCAAACATCAGCCATTGGCGCAGATGATCCATATGCTCCATGAAATAGGCGCGCTTTTCAAAGGCGGTGCTACCTGGAATCTCTCCGATTCCCTCTAGGACAACGCGAGTGGGCATTCCTTCGGTGTGTGACTCAACGGTCTTGACCGAACGAATGAGCGTCATTGTTAGCGATTCTTGAAGAAGGCGAGGGCGCGCGCGGTATCGGCACGCAACTTTGCGTCATCACTTGCAGGAAGTGGTAAACGTGGCAGACGGGTTGGTCCACCATATCTTCCGATGATATCCATTGATAACTTGATCGCTTGAATAAACTCTTTACGCGAATCCCAATTGAAGAGATCATGGACGGCTGCATACATTGGTGCGGCTTCCTCATATCGCCCCGTTGTCACAAGGTTATAGAGCTCTGCAGATTCAGCTGGCATGGCATTAGGAAAACCTGCAATCCAACCGACAACACCAGCAGTTGAAAGTTCCAGGAGCACATCGTCAGCACCGACTAGAACTTCTATGCGTGGTGCACGCTGGTGGATCTGCCAGACACGCCGCACATCACCAGAAAACTCTTTAATAGCGACGACGTTGGGGACTTCATCGGCGATACGGGCTACGAGATCTGCTACTAGATCCACTTTTGTATCAAAGGGGTTGTTGTAGGCAACAATCGGAATCCCAACCTTGCCAACTTCCTTGTAATGAGCGACAACTTCATCATCGTTTGCTCGATAGGCGTTGGGAGGCAGGAGCATCACTGCATGGGCGCCAGCCTCGGCGGCATGTTCAGTCCACTTGCGGGATTCGGCGGCGCCATAAGCACCAACGCCGGCAACAATGTGAAATCCCTCTGGTGCTGCGCTAATTGCAGTTTCTAGAATCTTGGCGCGCTCACTATCGCTCAGCACCTGATATTCGCCGAGAGAACCGTTCGGGACAATTCCATGAGTTCCATTGGCAGCTAACCACTGCACATGCTCCGCATATTTATCAAAATCTACTTCGAGGTTCTTATCAAAGGGTGTTGCAGCGGCGGTGATAATTCCATGCCATGGTTTTGTCATAGCGTCACAATAATCCGTCTTGCGCGAGTTCACCAAGTGTTATGGGAGCGATTATTGGACGGTACACACCCTTGATCCGATCCGAATCAGGGCTATTGAGTAAATCGGCTACATTGCGCGAACAGATTCGCCCCTGACACATTCCCATGCCGCAACGCGTCATCAATTTTGCGCTGCGGGCATCATCTGCGCCAAATTTCTCGGAGACATCCTGTATCGCTTCGTAGTTAACCTCTTCACATCTACAAATAATGGTCTCTGGGGTAAGCCAACTCTGCCAACCTGCAGGGATCGAATAGACCCGTTGCAAAGTCAGGGCGAAGCGATGAGCCCTACGCCTCAATTTCTTTAACTGGCGTAGGTTCGTTCGTGAAGCTGCGGCAGACAAGCCGGCGATCGCACCCTCAGCCAAGGAGAGCCCGGAGCCACCTATTCCAGTGATCTCACCCGCTGCAAATACTTGAACCTCAGGCTGTGGGGAAGTTGCACACTGATTGTCGTCAACGACCACAACTACTGAACCATCTGCTGCAACCTCTTCTTTTAACCCTAGCGCACCAGCTAAGGAGGTGTCGGGAGTAAAACCCCAGCCAATCGCGGCGACATCACATTGCAATGAATACGTTGATTTGATTCGAAATTCTGCATCTATATTCGCTACCGTAATTGAATCTAGGAGACCATCGGCGCCGGCATGCGCGGCGACAACTGCTTGCTTAAAGCGCATAGCGACCTTCGCCTTACGTAGCGTGAGAAGGTAGCCGAGCCCCTCGCTGATCTTCGTCGGATTTTGTAGCAAAGTGAGTATCTCGGGCAACCAGGCGAATCTTCCCGCGGCTTCTATAACTCCCACGACTTTTCCACCATGTGAAGTAATCCCGGATGCAACGGGCAATAAGAAGGGCCCACTACCCGCAACAACAATCCGTTTGCCAGCTATTACTCCCTCTCCTTTGAGTAGAGATTGTGCTGCGCCTGCAGTCATCACGCCCGGAATATCCCATCCTGGAAACGGTAACGAGCGATCGTAAGCCCCGGTGGCAAGGATTAATCGGGTGGTAGAAAATACATCATCCTGGGTTCGCAAAGTGATTTCATCGTCAAGGATTGCAGCGCTCCAGATAGTTGTATTGGGATAGTGCGTAATTCTGGGATTAGCGGTCACCGCGTCCATTAAGAGCGATCCTTGATCGAAGTCGTGGTGGGTTGCTTGGTCTTCTATCTCATTACCGGTATTGCGCCAGTATTGGCCGCCTAAACGAGTGGCTGAATCTAAAAGTGCCACTTCACAACCAGCATTCGCTGCGTACTTTGCTGCGTTGAGTCCGGCCGGTCCGCCACCGACAACAATGACTTGATGTTTATGCTCCATCTTGTGTCACCACGACCATTCCCTCTTTGACTTCGGTAATACAACTGCGTTGATTGGGTTTGCCATCGATAATAATTAGACAATCAAAACAAACTCCGATGCCACAGAAGATTCCGCGAGGCTTTCCAGAGATGCGTGTGAGTCGGGTAATTCTCTCGTTATGGGAAAGAAGGGCGGCCGCAACCGATTGCCCCGTGCGAGCAGTTAGCTCTAGTCCATTGAAGGTAAAAGTAATCACGAGACTTCTCCTCGAGTGAATCGAGTAGGAGAGAATGGAGTGGCATCCATAAACGAGGTACGGCCCAGAATTCCATCAACTATTAGTTGCGCGCTGGCCGGGGCTAGTCCAATTCCCGCCCCTTCATGTCCTGCATTGTGCCAAAACCCTTTAAAGAGTGGGTCTTCTCCGATAACAGGCAGGTGGTCGGGTGCATAAGGACGGAAGCCGCGGTAAGCGCGAAGTAGTTGGATATCGGCCAAGATAGGAAAGAGCGCTATCGCTTGGCGCGCCAACACTCTCAAGATCTCGAAATCAATTCCATCCTTAAAGCCCACCCTCTCCCGAGAGGCGCCAATCAGAATGGTTCCACTCTGCGTTCCTTCGACCACCGCGCTAGATTGCAAATCAGCTTCTCCGCTTGAAACATTCGCGACATATTCTGCATCATAAACTTTATGAAAAATGATTTTGCGAGTCGGTACCGAGACGAGTATGAATCCACGCCTTGGCGCAATGGGAAGCGATGATCCGGCGAGTTCGGCAATCTGACCCGCCCACGTTCCGGTCGCATTCACAATAATCGGCGCATTGAATGTTCCTTCACTTGTGACAACACCAGTTACAGCACCATTGCTCGTATTAATTGCGGTGACATTTGCACCAGCGATAAATTCCCCGCCCCGCATTCGAACCGCGCGCAGAATCTCTGCCGCGGCAAGCATTGGTTGACATTGCGAATCCTGCGGATAGAGAGCCCCATCTGTGATCGAGTGGGATAGGTGTGGTTCTAGTGCACGCAAATCTGCTTCTGATACATCTTGGGCATCGATGCCGGCTTGACGCTGCACCGATGTCAATGCCCGCAATCCAACCACTCCACTCTCGCTGCGCGCCACGACCAATCCACCCTTTGCTTCTAATTCAAATCCACCGCCGATATCTTCCTGAATCTCAAACCAGGCATCGCGGGAACGTAAGGCTAAATCGAGTTCCGGGCCAGGTGCTTTATCGCTAACCAGAATATTTCCCTCACCAGCACTTGTTGTACCACTGGCTATATTTCCGCGATCAATAACTAACACCTTCATCCCTGCGTTGGTCAGCGCGAGGGCCGTAGTTGCTCCGATAATTCCTGCGCCAATGACGATGGCATCAGCGTTGGTATTCACGTCGGTAAGACTATTCCAAATTGAGAAGTTTCAGCAGGCGAGTTATCTCGGAGGCAACTTCTGCGCGAGCAGAACCGATGTACTTTCGGGGATCTACCAGTTTCTCATCCGTCGCCAAGATTGCTCTCACGGCATCGCTAAAGACATGGTTGAGGTGGGTGGCAATATTTATCTTTCTCATCCCTGCCCGTATTGCGGTCTGTAAATCAGGATCACTAACCCCGGAAGAGCCATGTAAAACAAGGGGGACAGGTACAACCGCGTGAATCTGAGCGATTAATTCGAAATCCAATTGAGCGTCGCGACTCGTCATGGCGTGGGAGGAGCCCACCGCTACCGCGAGTAGGTCTACTCCAGTCTCGTCTACAAAAGATTTTGCATCGATGGGGTTGGTGCGAACGCCTGGGGCATGAACGCCATCTTTTCCGCCAATCTCGCCCAGCTCTACCTCAATTGTTGCTCCATATGAGTGGGCCAAGACGGCCATCTCCTTAGAGCTCTTTACATTCTCCGCAAAATCTAACTTTGATCCGTCGTACATGATGCTGTCATAACCTAGATCGAGGGCTCTGCGAATTAATTCGGTATCTTCAGCATGATCTAAGTGAACAGATGTTGGTACCGCTGCGGCCGCCGCACATGCCAGCGTTGCGAGTGAGATTGGTTCAAGAGCGCCATGATATTTGACTGCGTTCTGACTAATCTGCAAGATGATAGGAAGATTTGCGATTTCAGCACCTGCGATAATGGCCTCTGCATGTTCGAGAAGGATGACATTGAATGCACCGATGGCAGTCCCTGCGCGATCGGCCTCTTGAACGATATCAAGCGATGACAATTTTGACACCTGCTCCTTCTAATATTGCGGCGGCCTTATCGGATATTCCGTCATCAGTAATGATTGTGTCAATCTGTTCTCGAGTTCGGATCATTGCAAAAGCGCTACGCTCAAATTTGGAGGAGTCGGTCACGATGATGACCCGGGCAGCCAGCGCCGCGATCTGTTGATTTACTCGCGCTTCATCTTCATGACGCGCCGTTGCCCCTACATTTGGGTCCAGCCCCTCAACTCCTACAAATGCAATATCGATAGCCACATCGTTGAGAACTTGTTCTGCGTACGGTCCTGTTAGCTCGTATGACTGGGGACGAGCGACGCCACCAGTTACAACAATCTTGATGTGATGGCGCACAGTCAATTCGGTGGCGATATTGAGAGCGTTGGTGACGATCGTGAGCGACGGTGGGTCACCGACATCACCCGGACCAAAAGTTGGAGACTTAGCCAAAACACGGGCGATCTCAGTAGTAGTTGTGCCACCATTGAGCCCCACTACTTGATGGCGTTCGACCATGTGAGCTGCAACGATGGCAATCCGCTTCTTAGCATCTTCTTGGCGCGCGATTTTGTAGGTGAGCGGCAATTTGAAAGAACCGCCCGTTGCTACTGCGCCTCCATGGGTCCTATTAAGGAGTTGTTGCTCTGCTAAAACGTCGAAGTCTCTGCGGATTGTCGCCGAGGAAACATGCAGAGAGAGCGCAGCTTCATCAACTTCCAAACTGCCCTGTCGTATCAAGAGCTCTAGGATCGCGTTGAGCCTAGATTGACGGCTCATTTCACGCTACCAGCTGTAAGGCCACTCACCAAGTACTTCTCGATCATTGCAAAGAGAATTACTACCGGCACGATCGCGATGAGTGAACCGGCAAAGAGGTATTGCCATTGCACTTGGTACTGACCTATAAGCGATTCCAACCCCACGGTGAGAGGTTGATGGGCCGGAGAGCTCTCAATGGTTAATGCAATAACGAATTCGTTCCAAGCCGAGATAAAGGTAAAGATAAAGGCGGTAACCAATCCCGGTAGCGCGATTGGCAGAATGATCTGGCGCAGGGCCTGCATCCTGGTGGCTCCATCGATCCAGGCCGCCTCTTCAATTTCGACAGGGATGCTGGCGAAGAAACTGGAGAGAATCCATATTGAAAAAGCCATATTGAATGCGGCATAAACCAAGATGAGCGCCATCCAAGTATTAACAAGATGGAATCTGATGATCTCTCGAAAGATTCCGATGATAAGTGAGGTGGGAGAAAACATCTGGGTGACTAAAACTAAGAGTAAAAATGCATTTCTCCCCTTGAATTTATTTCGCCCAACATAATAGGCCGCCGGGATAGCTAAAAGTAATACCAAGATTGTTGCCGAGAGTGACACCACGATGCTGGTGCGCAGGTATTGAGCCAGCGGTAGTTGTTTCCAGATAGTGATGTAATTGGACCAGGTCCAATGTTGGGGGAGGTAAGTGGTAGGGATCGTGAGAATCTCAGTCTTCGATTTAACTGAGGTGATCATCATCTCTACATATGGAGCGAGAAAGATAAGAGCGATAGTCCATCCCGAGATAGTCAAAGTGACTTTTCGTCCCGTGATTTTCTTGTGGGACTTCTTATTCAGCACTGTGGTCATTATGAGTCATCCCTCCAACGTGAAACTTTGAGGAACAAGACGATAAAGAGCAAGATAATTCCAAAGTTGATGGTCGCCATCGCAGCTGATTGAGCAATATCAGCATTACGGAAGGAAATTTTATACGCTAGCGTGGTTGTTGTGTCGGTCGAGTACCCCGGCCCACCAGTGGTCATCACCCAGATAATTGGAAATGAGTTGAAGACGTTAATCAGATTGATAACCATGCCAATAAGGAGCGCGGGTCTAAGAAGTGGAAAAATGATGCTCTTGTAACGTTGCCATCCAGATGCTCCGTCCACTGTTGATGCTTCCAAAATATCTTCACCAATTGTGGTAAGGCCAGCGAGGACAACATAAGTTGTGAAAGGTACCGATACAAAGATTGCAACAACAATAAGCCAGGTAAAGGATTGTGTTTGTGATCCCAAGAATTGCTTCTGGTCTTGAATTAAACCTAACGACAAAAGTATGCGATTGAGAATCCCGTAGTAGCCATTGAGAATCCAGAGCCAAGAGGTGGATGTCATAACCACGGAGGCGGCCCACGGGACTATGAGTGCGTAGCGCACGAAACGTCTTCCGGGAAACTTGGCATGCAGGATTTGCGCGACAGGTAGGGAGATGAGAACCGTTAGAACAACGATTGAGATGGTCCAAACCACGGTGCGCTCGAGTACTGCCGTGAGATTGGGATTGCGAAAGAGGGTGCGGTAGTTAGTGAGCCCGGTAAATCCATGGGATGTGCCGGTTGCATCGATACTCATAAATGAGGTCTTAATCATCTCGAAGGCTGGGTAAAGAACCATCAAGAAGATCACCGCCATTGCTGGACCGATCCAAGGGAGCGCTCCCACGCGGTAACGCTTGCGAACGGTGGTCAACAGATCCCTACTTCCCGAAAATTGAGAATATTGCGCCAATAATATTGGGGGCCCGCATTAACTGCGAGCCCCCAACCTCTTCTATTTATTACTTAGCAGCAGCTGCTGCTGTTTGAAGCTGACCGAGAACCTTTGCAGGATCTCCAGTAACTGCTTGACCGATTCCTTGTTGGATCTGGCCCTTTACTGAGTTCCAAGAAGCGATATCTCCTGGGTAGAAGACTGCATTTGGAAGCAACTTAATGAATGGAGCAAGTGCTGGGTCTGATGCAGCTTTTGCACCAGCGGACTTGGTTGCTGGAATAAATCCACCGGCTGCTACCAAGAACTTAGCGTAATTAGCAGGCTCGTAGATGAAGTCCATCCACTTTTGAATAGCAGCCTGGTTGCCGTTCTTGCTATATGCGGTGAAGTAATCCTGAACACCAAGCGTTACTGGCTTGTGACCTGTGTTGGAAACGAATGAGCCGGTTCCAACATTTAGCTTTGAGCCACCGTTAGCTTTGAGCCAGCTTCCGAGGAATACAGAACCGTTAATGAATACTGCTTTACCGGCTGCAAATAACGCTTGGGCACATGCTGTGCGGTCGCACTTATCTGGATTTGGCTCGGTGTAACCCTTAGTCGTCAATGACTTCAAGAAGGTTGCTGTAGCCACGTTCGCAGGTGAATTAAGTACCCATGCCTTGGTTGCATAGTTGTAATAAGAACCGCCGTTGCCGCCAGCCCAGATATTAAACTCTGCTTGTGCTTCCTCTGGTCCGAGTGGAATTGCGTATCCGTAGATACCCTTCAACTTACGATGGATGATTCCAAGATCAGTTGTTAGCGAAAGCCATGATGTTGGAAGCTTTGTAATTCCAGCCTTAGTCAAGAGATCCTTGTTGTAGAACAATGCACGTGCTGAAGCCAGATCGGGCAGCGCGTAGACAACTCCGTTGTACTTAGAGTTATTTAGGAATGCTGGAAGGATGTCAGCCAAAGTCGCAGGCGAGACAATTTTCGAGGCAGGGTAGAGAAGACCTGCAGCTGCTGGAGCTGAGTAGTCACCCTTGTTAACAACATCTGGTGTCTGTCCGCTTGCAATCTGAGTTGCTACATATTGATCAATGTCGTTCCAGCTCTTCACGATTACATTGACCGTGATATCTGGATTGGCGGCATGGAAGCGGGTAGCGAAGTCGGTCCATTGATCTTGCTGGGTATGTCCGTCGCCAGGGTAATCGGCGGCGATCATGGTGAGGGTTGTTGCGGCATGTGAGGGCGTGATCCCGACTGCCATCGTTACAGCCAGAGCTATGGCAGATGTAACTGCCGCTCCGCGCGTCATTCTCTTCATCTAGTACTTCCTTTGCCTATAGGCCCGGCGGTATCCGGGGTGATGGTCTGGCTGGAGTGACGAATTCGTCCATGGAGAGCTCCGACCTGACGGTGAGCACACTTCACTACCTTCTGGGGTCGAAGTCAAGCACTTCTGCATAAATTTGTTGTTATAAAGCGAAAATCGGCAAAATCGAGCAAATTTTCTTGACTAGATGGGTTATGAACCCTTACCGTGCGGTCATGAAGAGTGATATTCAGTTCCACGCCGATAGAGAGATCGATAGCCAACCCCAGATCTGGCGTGAAACCGCCCTCTTTGCCCCCACAGTGGCCCACCTCCTGCCTCAATCAGGCGAGCGGGTGGCGGTTGTCGGCTGTGGCAGTTCCTGGTTCATGTCCCAGGCCTATGCCAGTCTCCGCGAAGCCGCCGGCCAAGGCGAATCGCACTATTTCACCGCCTCCGAATACATCTACACCCGTACTTTTGACCGCGTTGTAGCCATCACCCGCAGCGGAACAACGACTGAGACCGTCGAATTACTTCGTAATCTCAAGGGCAAGGTCCCTACAGTTGTTCTCACTGCGGTACATGGATCGCCGGTGACCGAGTTTGCATCGAACTCCATCGTGATGGATTTTGCCGATGAAGAGTCTGTTGTTCAGACTCGCTGGGCCACTGCAGCGCTCGGATTACTCCGCGCACCACTCGGAACCGATCTCAACGAGTTGGCGCTCCAAGCCGAGATAGCTCTCAATGAAGATCTTGGTGATCTACCTATGATGGATGAAATCACCTACATTGGAACCGGTTGGACTATCGGCCTTGCATCAGAAGCAGCCTTAAAAACTCGCGAAGCGGCCCAGTTCTGGGCGGAGGCCTATCCCGCAATGGATTATCGCCACGGACCGCTATCCATTTCGCAGCCTGGAAGAGCTGTTTGGGCCTTTGGCGAAATTGAACCTGCCTTGATTGCAGACATTGCGCAGACTGGTGCCACCTTCGAATCGAGCACGCTCGATCCTATGGCTCACCTCATTAAGGCACAGCGACTCGCTATTGCGCTCGCTCGCGTTAAAGGTTTGAACCCAGACTTCCCCCGCAATCTTTCACGCTCTATCATCTTGAATTAATCAGATTCACCACAATCTCAAATAGAGTGTGCAGATGAAATATGTCGCTGCAATTGATGTGGGCGGCACTTCGATTAAAGCAGCGCTCGTCTCTGAGGCACTAGAGGTTATAACCACCACCACAGCTCCAACTCCACAAGAGGATCCAACTGGGCGTAAGACGGCCCAATCACTCGCGGTTATCGTCAGAGAACTTGAGCAGACTCATCATGTGAGTGCTGTTGGTTTTGCAGTACCTGGAACATTAGATGAAGCGCAAGGCATAACTCGCTGGACCGGAAATCTCGGTTGGAAAGATCTTCCCATCAAAGAGTTGGTTGCTAAGGAATTAAATCTTCCAATTGCCTTTGGTCATGATGTGCGCAGCGGCGCAGTAGCAGAGTTACGCAGTGGAGCTGCTAAAGATTTTCAACAATCAATCTTTATTCCGGTAGGCACGGGGATTGCCGCTGCACTTATTATTGACGGCAAGATCCGAAGCAGCGATGGCTATGCAGGAGAGATTGGCCATCTCAATGTTGGTCATGATATTCCCTGTGTATGTGGTTTATCTGGATGCCTAGAAACTATTTCGTCAGCAGCCGCCATAACGCGCGAATACGAAAAGCGAACGGGATACCAAATAACGGCAAAAGAAATTTTGGGCCGCATCAGGAGCGATGATCATGCCTGGCAAGTTTGGGAGCAAGCAATTGCCTATCTCGCGGTCGCCTTAGAAGACCTCATCACAATATTGGCTCCGGAAGCAATTATCTTTGGTGGTGGATTGTCACAAGCAGGTGCAGCGCTTATAGAACCTCTGCAAACTATCTTGAATGAAAGATTGACCTTTCAGCGTATGCCGCAATTACTTATTGCCCATTACGGGGTCAATGCTGGGACAATTGGATGCGCGATAATGGCACTAGACCTTCTACCGAAAGAGACGGCATGACAACCGGCTTTACTGATATTCACTCACATGGTGGCGGCGGATTCAGTTTTAGCGACCCCAACCCCGAGCACGTTGCAAAAGCGTTGGCGGCACATCGCGAGCATGGAACCACCACGCAAATTGCCAGCTTGGTTACTGAGCCATTGGATGTACTGAAAAATCAGATCAAGAACCTAATTCCCTTTGCTCTCAATGGAAGCATTGCGGGAATTCATCTAGAGGGACCATACCTGTCGAGTGCTAAATGCGGTGCTCATGATCCGAAATTACTGCGCGAACCAAAGTTAGATGAGATCAAAGAATTGATTGACGCTGGCCAAGGTCACATAAGGATGGTGACGATCGCCCCCGAATTACCTGGTGCAATAGCGGCCATTGAACTTCTTAGAGATATGGGAGTAACGGTTGCTGTCGGTCATAGCAACGCTACTGCAGCAGAAGCCATCTCAGCGATATCGGCCGGCGCAACCATAGTTACTCATATGTTTAATGCGCTTCCAGAGCTTGATCATCGATCTGCAACTATCACCAATACACTTCTCGTCAACCCAGACATCTACTTTGAAATAATTCTGGATGGTGTACATGTCAATCACTCCGCTGCAGAACTTCTACTCAAATTAGCACCCGGTCGAATTATTCTTGTCACCGATGCGATGGCTGCTGCAGGTGGCAGTGATGGCAACTACACAATTGGTGATTTGGCGGTGCAGGTAGAAAATGGCGTCGCTACTCTCGCCTCTAATGGTTCTCTAGCCGGAAGTACTCTGACGATGGATGCGGCATACAATCGTTTCGTTAATGAGTTTAGCGTTTCACCAGAGGCCGCTCAATCTGCAGCCATCGACCTAGGAAAGAAGGCACTTGGAATATGAGCGCGCTACGTTGGGGTTTCTTAAGTGCTGGTGGGATCGCCACTGCAGTTGCCGATGATTTTCGAATTGCCGGAATAAATATTCAAGCAGTAGGCGCGCGAGATTTAGCGAAGGCCAATGAGTTTGCAGATAAGTTTGGAATCCCCAATCGTCATCAAGGCTATGACGCGCTCGTCAATGATCCCGAAGTCGACGCCGTCTACATCTCGACGCCACACCCTTGGCATCACCAACATGCGCTACTGGCTCTCAACGCCGGTAAACATGTTCTCCTGGAGAAGCCTTTCACCATTAACGCTCGCGAAGCCCAAGAGATTAAAGAGTTGGCCGCCGCCAAGAAGCTATTCGTTCTAGAGGCAATGTGGACGCGTTTTCTCCCATCTATGGATGCCATCTTCGCGGTCATTAATTCCGGGGCCCTCGGTGAAATTAAGTTAGTAACAGCCGACCATAGCCAGTACCTGCCGCATGTTCCCCGCCTCTGGGAGCCAGAGTTAGGTGGAGGAGCGCTCTTGGATTTAGGGATTTATCCAGTCTCTTTTGCGGTACGAGTTCTCGGTTTTCCAAAGAGTGTTACAGGGAAGGCAACTCTCACGGGTCAGAAAGTGGATGAGACGACATCTCTCATCTTTGAATATGACAATGGAGCCCAGGCCTCATTAACCACGTGTATGTCAGCAGCAGGTCCCGTAACCGCAACGGTCGTTGGAACCCTCGGTCGCATTGAAATTGACGCACCTTTTTACAACCAGACCTCTTTTAGAGTCTTCAATCAAGGTGGCGAAGTTATTCAAAGCTATGACGAGAAGATAAAGGGCGTTGGCCGACAGTATCAAGGTCTGCATTTAGAGATGTGCGTAGCAGCAGGGCTCACTGAAAGCCCAATTTTGAGCGTCACTGAAAGCGTTGCAATTATGCAGGTTATGGATGCGCTTCGCGCTCAGATCGGTGTTAAGTACCCTACTGAGTGATTTAGTCACGGAATGCAGGTTGGTCTACCAATTCGTATTGAATTGGTCCATCAGGAGGGCAACTGGCATTGAGTTCGGCGATCTCGGCCGTGCTGAGTTGAATACTCGCTCCGGTGAGTGAATCCAAAATTGAAGCAGCTTTAGATGCTCCAGGAATTGGGATACAAGTTGGGAACTGCGAGAGATGCCATGCAACTGTCAGGGCATAGGCAGAGACACCCTTCGCTTTTGCTATACGATCAAATGCCCCGAATTCTCCAGTCGCAATCTTCTCGAAGTTAGATCCTCCTCCAAGGGGAGACCATGGCAAGAAAGCAATTCCAAATTCGGTGCAGATATCAATGACATCGGTTGATAACCTGTAACGCGGACTGTATTCGTTTTGCACTGAGACGATTCCACCTTGCGACGGTGTTCCGCCGATTGCAATGGCTCGGCGCAGTTGTCCGGCATTTACATTGCTCAAGCCAATTGCTTCGACATATCCATGCTCTTTGAGGGATAAAACATTTTCGAACTGCTCTTCAAAGGTGATTGAGGTATCTAGACGATGATGTTGCCAGAGTGGAATCTTGGAAAGTCCCATCTTCGCAGCGGAAGCTTCGACTGCGCGATACAAATAATGCTTGGTTGCATTGCGCCCCGGTTCACCCCACCAGTTATCGCCCTTGGCTCTGGTAATTCCACCTTTTGAAGCGATAACAATCTTGGCTTTGCGTTCTGGAGATGCATTCCATGTCCTAAAAGCTTCGCCCACCAAGACTTCATTGTGTCCCATTTGGTTCCAAGCGGGAGCGTAAATATCAGCTGTATCAAGCAATTGCACGCCGGCATCGAGCGCTGCATGAATCACGCTAATTGCATAGTCGCGGTCATCGAGAATCCACTTGTTGCGATCGGTCGCCATAGAAAGGGGCATGCACCCCAGGCCTACTGCGGTTACTTCAAAGGGACCAAGGGTGCGCGTCATTGTCATGGGAAAACATTACTGGTTAAGAAAGAGAAAAGGAGATCGAACTTATTGCCAGGGGGAGATGTGAAACAAGAATCACGACGCGGTCGGAAAGTCTTAGCGCCACTTTCTGAGAAATTCGCTCGACCATTTCGGCGTCCAGGAACTCGTAGGGTTCATCGAGAATGACTATGGGAGTATCACGTAGCAAGAGGCGAGCCAATTTGAGTCGTTGCTTCTCTCCACCGGAGAAGTTGTAGCCCATGGATCCAATCATGGTGTCGAGATCTTCTGGGAGCTCCTCGACAAATTGGCGGAGTTCTACTAGCTCTAGTACTTCTCGTAGTTCATCGTCCGTCGCTTCGGGTCTTCCTATCTTCAAATTCTCGCGAATGGAAGTTCCAAATAAGTAGTCGTCTTGCAGTAGC
>CAIPQX010000168.1 GCA_903867285.1 uncultured Actinomycetes bacterium
AATTGTCCGGGGCCAACGAGGCTCTTTATTTCTTCTGTGGCGGTTGCACACTTTTAAATGGCTCGAGAGTAGCGTTTCCTTATGGAGCAAAAACTAAGTAGGAACCCACTGGCTTTCATAGTTGTATTGGCATCTTTCGCCTGGAATATCGCGCTATTAGTAGGGGTGGTCTTGAACGCGGGCTTTGCGCATACGCGGGCCGCGGGCGGTCAGTACACCGATTTTCCATCGGGTATCAGAGTGCTTTATGTCTTTCAGTTAGCCCTCGTCATTTACCAGGTCTGGATATTCAAACTTATTTTTCATACCGTTTTGGTGAAACCTGCATGGCTTCCAAAGCTCTTCTTCGTGATCGGGATTGTTGGAACTCTCCTCAACGCACTTTCCAAGAGTTCGAACGAGCGCATAAATGTGATTCCAGCGCTAATCATTACTTGGGCCTTTTGGTACTACGGAATCAAGAAAGGAAAGTAAGGCTGGTAGTCAGTTCTGCTAGCTATTTAACTTTGAACGACCAGGCACCAAGGGCAAGAACAAGGACGGCGACGAAGAGGCAGAGCCATCCAAAGGAAAGCACTCCAATGATCACTCCGCTAGCTGCGCCACCAACGGCCCCCATTAAATTCATAACCAAGTCACTGGCACCTTGAGAAGAAGGCTTCATTTCTACCGAGACTGTTTCTGATAAGAGCGTAGATCCCGCGATGAGTGTGCAAGACCAACCCAACCCCAACAAGAAGAGCCCTATTCCAATCTGTACTGCATTCATTGCAGGGGATAGTCCGGCAGTGGCGGCAGAGGCCAATAAAATTACAACTCCGATCTGAATGACACGGATACGTCCCAATCTATCGCTGAGCGCTCCGACCAAGGGGGAGAATGCATACATGCCTAAAACGTGAACGCTAATTACTAGTCCTATTACTGAGAGCGTCACATCAACATGTGACATATGTACTGGCGTCATCACCATTATGGAGACCATCGCCAGGTGACCGATTCCTACAGCCGTTATAGCAAATAGGGCGTGTGGGATTTCTCGGATGTGCTTGAGAGCAGCTCGCGTTGTTTCGTGCTTCTTTTGCGTAACACCATCCGAAGACATATTTGCAGTGAGGTAAGGGTCGGGTTTCAAAAAGAAGAAGATCACTATCGTTGCCAGCGTCAGGCTGGTTCCGGCGATGAAGTAAGGACCGACGAGCCGTGGAAGGTGCAAGTAATGTGCGAAGTCACCAGCAGGCTGCATGAGGTTTGGCCCAGTTACGGCACCAACTGTCGAGCCCCAAACGACAAGTGAGAGATTCTTAGAACGATTTTCGGGTGTAGCTAAATCGATGGCGGCGAAACGTGCTTGATAGCCTGAAGCGGAAGCTGCTCCAACCATGAATGCGCCAGTGAGCATCAGAAATAAAACTTTGTGAGTGCCTCCCAATATGGCAAGGATCGCTCCAATAACTCCGATGGAATAGCCGCTCATGAGCGAAAGGCGGCGGCCGCCCTTCTGCGTCAACTTTGCTAGAGGCAGCGCCATCATTGCAGCACCTAATACCGTGGTCGTTTGTGCTAGCCCAGCTAATGATTCTGATTTAGATATCGAAGTGACAAGTAGCGACCCGGCAGCAACTGTTCCCGAAGTTCCAACTCCATTGAGGATTTGTGCTGCGCTGAGGGTACGAATTACCTTGCGCTGCTGAGAAGCAATCTCCATTCAAGGATCATAGGGCACCGATACCGCTGCATTTGTGAGGATACACTTTTACGATGAGCGAACTTCCTCCTTGTCCTAAGTGTCAATGTGAATACACCTATGAATCAGGAGCGCTCCTGACCTGCCCAGAGTGTTCGCATGAGTGGAATCCGGCCGAAACACAGGAAGATTCCTACGCAGCGGCGGCGGTCAGAGATTCAGCGGGCAATGTGCTCGCCGATGGCGATGATGTAACGATCATTAAAGATATGAAAGTTAAGGGAAGTTCCGCACCCCTAAAAGTGGGAACGAAGGTTCGCAACATTCGCTTGGTAGATGGCCCAGATGGCCATAATATCGATGCAAAAGTGGATGGATTTGGCCCCATGAATTTGAAGTCATCGATCGTTAAGAAAGCCTAAATTTCACTTCAACGGTTAGAAGAATCACGCCAGCCTATTTCCATATAGTGGAACGGTGGCGCCTACGCTCAAGGTGCAGGTTTCTCAGCGAGATATCGTTCACATACCTGAGTAATGGGACTAATCTCGCCTTTGTGAAAACCATTCTGGATGCAATTGGAAATACGCCCCTCATTAACATTGAAGGTATTTACGTAAAGATGGAATATCTCAATCCATCTGGATCGGTGAAGGCGCGTATTGCTAAGTACATGATTGAGCGCGCCGAAAAAGAGGGCTTGCTCAAGCCGGGGGACACTATCGTTGAAGCCAGTAGCGGCAACACCGGAAATGCGATGTCCATGGTTGCGGCAGTTAAGGGTTACAAGATGCTCGTTGTCATGCCAGAAGGTTTGAGCATGGAGCGCACGGCTATTTCACAGGCCTTCGGCGCAGAAGTGCGCACGCTTGGTGATTTCCATGTAAATAAAGCATTGGATGAGGTACGTCGCTTGGGCGCACTGCCAGGTTATTACGCGCCACAGCAATTTGATAATGAGTGGAACGTCATTGAAAATTATGAGTGGCTGGGCAAGGAAATCGTGGCCCAGCTTCCGACCAAGCCAGATCTACTGATCTCTGGTGTGGGTACCGGCGGAACTTTGGTCGGAGTCGGACAGGCCTTTAAAGAGGTAAATCCCAACGCAAAGAGTTATGCCCTTGAACCTTCTGAGTCATGCACTATTGCTTGCAGCGAAGTCGAGAAGCACCTCATCGAAGGTATCTCCGATGGCTTCGTTCCTGGCATTATTGAACGACATGCCAAGCAGATTGATGGATTCGTCCATATCCATTCCTACGATGCGATCCAAGAGACCAAGCGATTGGCACGAACCCATGGCGTCTTCGTTGGCCCTTCCTCCGGCGCCCATATGTTGGCCGCAAAGAGATTAAAGGAAGAACTCGGCGCAGAAACAGTCGTCACAATTTTCTGTGATGAGGGCGAGAAATACATCATGGATCATTGGCTCAACCCTTAAGAGACCCATTTGGGTGATTTAGTATGATCTCAAGCCAGTAACTCCCAAGATGCGAGGCAAAATCCTCTGGATTTGGCTTGGCTTTAGACACAAAACCTACCTAGACTCCGCAACAGTGTTCGCGCGGAGCACTAGAACTGACTCGGGGTAGATAGTGAA
>CAIPQX010000169.1 GCA_903867285.1 uncultured Actinomycetes bacterium
GCTGGTATTCGCGGGTCCTCCTGAAGATGACATCGACTGGGCTGACGTATCGCCAAATGGTTCCTTCAAGTTCCTCAATCGTGCCTGGCGTATTTCTGGGGATGTAACCAGCAAGCCTGGTGTTGATTTCACGACGGGCGATCTTTCGTTGCGCAAAGTGACCGCGAAGAGTTTGTTTGATATCTCATTTGCTGTCGAGTCATTTCGTTTCAACGTCGCGGTTGCTCGCGTCATGGAACTTGTGAATGCGACACGCAAGGCAATTGATTCCGGTTGTGGCGGGGGAGATCCCGCTGTCCGTGAAGCTGCGGAAGCAATTGCTATCTCGCTCTCACTCGTTGCTCCTTACACAGCGGAAGATATGTGGGAACGCCTGGGTCATAAGCCTGCGGTAGCTCTCGCTGGCTGGCCGACGATCGATGAGTCGCTCTTGGGCGCTGACAATGTAACCGCGGTCTTGCAGATCAGTGGCAAGATCAAGGATCGCATTGAAGTATCTCCAAATATCTCAAAGGAAGATTTAGAGAAGTTGGCTATGGAGAATGCAGTGATTAAGGCGGAGATTGCTGGGGCGATGATCAAGAAGATCATCACCGTGGCTCCCAAACTCGTCAACATCGTTATCTAATCCACAGCACAATAATTTCGGAGTTGTATGGTGCAGGGTTCTCTTTAACCTTGCGTCATGTTCGAATTCCCACAATTTAGCGATATTCAACGACGCGCCATCTACTTCGCATTGGCGCTAGCTCTCTCAGTCGGCGCAATCTTCTTCTCGCTCGCACATGGCAATGCCGCCGCGACTCCAACGCCCACACTTTCTCCGTTGCCTATGTATTCTCTGCCCCCACTTCCACCCGCACTCGTTGTGGTGGATGTGGCCGGAAAGGTGAAGCACCCCGGTATTTATAAATTACCGCAAGGTTCGCGCGCAGTGGATGCGATCAAAGCGGCGGGTGGCCAGCTCAGGGGAGTCTCGCTCACCGATATCAATCTGGCGGAAATCCTGACTGATGGTCAGCAGATCATCGTCGGCGCCCCACCAATATCTAGCACTTCATCAAAGTCGAAGCAGGCAGGGGCCTCTAAAGGGAAGATCACTTCGGGCACCATCAACATCAATACTGCAACGGTGGCGCAATTCGAGCAATTACCTGGAATCGGTGCGGTGATGGCGGCTCGAATCTTCGCCTATCGCACCGCGCATGGTGCATTTGCCACGATCGATGATTTAACAAAGGTGAGCGGAATGGGGAAGAGTAAATTCGCGAACCTCAAAAACTTCGTGCGGATTTAGCCCTCTTCACCGTTGGCATTGCGATTTGGATTGGTGCGGCGGGAGTTGTGCTGCTCGATCACATCTGGCTTCTTTTCGCGATTCCGTTATTCGTCTGGTTGATCGGATGGCACAGGTCAAGTGCGATGGTTCTCATTATCGCTCTGCTAAGCGGAGCTGGCCTGATGGCGTTGCATCAGCGTGCCCTGCAGACCAGCATCGTCGCGCCCATATTGGATAAGAAAATTTCAGTTCAAATCCGGGCTGCCATTGTGAGTGATCCTAAGCTCGGTGAACCAAAGCAGATGGTTGGCTATATAAAACCCGCCACGACTACCGCGCTTATAAGTGTTATCTCAATAAAGATTGGCAAAGTTACCTATCGCACTCACCTTCCGATGCGATTGACGACATCGCAGCACCTATCCCTCCTACCCGGCTCTGTGATCTGGTGCGCAGGAATTACGTATTCATCTGCAGAGAAGCGCGTAGCTGGGCTATTTGCAGAGCGAGGTCCGATCACCGAGCTTCATGGCGCGGGTCGAGTGGGCAGGATCACCGGCGCAATCCGCAGCGACTTTCGTGCGATCTCACTGCACGTTGGTGGGGCGAGTGGGGCGCTCATTCCCGGGCTAGTCCTGGGAGATACCTCGCTCGAAACTCGCGCATTTGTGAACGATATGTTGCGATCCGGACTCACTCACCTCACCGCGGTGAGCGGCGAGAACTTCGCAATCATCGCCGCCTTTATGTTGTGGTTCTTGCAATGGGTTATCCCCAACTTACGGGCACGGCTCTTTATATCTGCGCTCGTGCTGCTTGGTTTTATATTTTTGGTACGACCCTCACCATCGGTATTGCGAGCTACCGTGATGGTAAGTGTGCTTCTCATTGCCAAGGCGCGCGGGGTGCGTTCATCAGCGTTGGCCGCACTTGGTCTTGCCATATCGATCTTGATCTTGGTCGATCCCTTTGAAGCCACCGATCCGGGCTTTGCACTTTCTGTTGCAGCCACTGCAGGGATACTCCTGCTTAATACTCCGGTAACCAATTGGCTTCTCAAATATGTGCACCATCGCCGCCTAGCCGAACTTCTGGCAATTCCTATCTCTGCGAACTTGATCTGCACGCCTCTCACCATCGCCATCTCCGGCCAATTCTCGATCATGTCTCTGCCCAGTAATTTCTTGGTTGAGCCCGTGGTGGCTCCGATCACCATTGTCGGTTTCGTGGCCGCGCTGCTCGCCCCCTTTGCCGCCGGTCTCTCCTACCTGCTGGCGCTCACTCAAAAACCTTTTGCCGAGATAATCGTCTGGGTAGCTACCAACTGCGCCAAAGTTCCAGTTATTCACCTCAATAAGGGATTTGCGGGAGGGGCAATTGGCGTCATGGTCTTGGCTTGTGGGTGGATCGCTTTAAGATGGCGCTCGTGGGGATCATATTGATTCAGGGCGCCGAGGAACTTCTGGCTGACCGAGCGATCTCCGATGCGGTAACGGCCAACAAGGGCGCAACTATCACTCACTTATCTGCAGATACTCTCGAACTCGGTCAGATCACGGATGCGCTGGCGCCCTCGCTCTTTGGCGATGCGCGAGTAATTGTTATCAAAGATATTCAAGATTTAGCATCCGATCTATCGGATGAGATAAGTACTTATCTAGAGGATCCCGATGAGGGCGTGCTCCTTTTGCTCTGGCACAAAGGGGGAGTAAAAGGTAAAGCGCTCGTTGAGAAGATTAAGAAGGTCAAGCCCACCCTCATCGCCGCCGAAGCCATTAAAAAAGAGAGCGATAAGGCCGATTTTGTCCGCAGTGAATTTGCGCGACTGGGCCGCAAAATTACCGGGGAGGCAATCGTTGCCCTGGTTGATGCGCTCGGCTCCGATATGCGCGAACTATCCGGCGCCTGTTCGCAATTGGCATCCGATGTTGCGGCCGGTTCTACGATCTCCGAAGATGATGTCGCTAAGTTCCAACAGGGTCGCATCGAAACCACCGGCTTCGATGTCGCAGATGCAGTTCTGGATGGCAAGACAGATTTAGCCTTGGTAACTCTGCGGCAGGCTCTCGAGACCGGGGTCGATCCGGTCATGATCATCTCCGCACTGGCCAGTTCAGTGCGCGCCCTCGCTAAGGTGTCCGGTGCTAGCCGTGGTCTCAAATCCTTCGAACTCGCCGGGACTTTGGGTCTCTCGCCCTGGCAGATAGATAAGGCCCGCCGTCAATTGAGCGGCTGGACTCCAGCAACTCTGGCCGGAGCCGTCGTCGCCCTCTCGCAGGCCGATGCCGATATTAAGGGAGCGGCCTCTGACCCGATCTACGCCCTAGAGCGGAGCGTTATCGCCATTTCACGCTCCAAATCTCATAGTAATTAGCTCCATTTGAGCCTAACGGCCGCTCGCTGGTAGCCTTCACCTCTGCTCGTCACCACCGTGGCTAGCTCACAGACGATTTATTAAAGAAGAAAGCAGTCAAATAAGTGGCAAATATCAA
>CAIPQX010000170.1 GCA_903867285.1 uncultured Actinomycetes bacterium
ACAACTAACAACCTTGGCCATGCTCTTAGGTTACCGAGAAATTTGCCTGCGAGTTGCTATGGTCACCTCAGAAAGGAAGATGTGTTCATGTCGCAGCTAAAGCGTGCCGAAAATACAACGCAACCACGTCGTTCCATCCTTTCTGATGAAACACATTTGATGATTCGGGCTATGATCTTTTCTCATGAAATTGTTCCAGGAGGGCGAGTAAACATCGATGCTCTTGCTCTTCAACTTGGGGTCTCTCAAACTCCTGTGCGAGAGGCGCTGGCAAGGCTTGAATCCGAAGGCTTGATCGCCAAAGAGCCACTAAAAGGTTATCGTGCTACGAACTTGCTAACGATCAAAGAATTTGCCGATCTCTTTAATTTCCGACTGTTGATCGAACCATACGCTGCTGAACAGGCGGCACTTTTGATCGATTCCAATGGAATCAAAGAATTGCAAAGTGAGATTTTGACCGCAAAGCAGGCTCTCAAATTGAATGATGGCCGTGTTATCGAGGCAATTACAGAACATGATGCGCGGTTCCATGCGTTGATTGCTAAATATTCCAATAATAAAATCCTGGCTTCTTCTTTCGCTAGTACACATTGCCATCTTCATCTATTTCGCTTGTATGTGGCTGGTCAAAAGCATCTCATCGAACCTGGTGATAAGACGATATTTATTCAGGATCTATTTTCTAGGTACTACCAGTCAGATCGAGGTCAATTAGCAATCAAACAGCACATGGCAATTTCCAAAGCAATTAGTTCGCATAATCCTAAACAGGCGAAAGCGGAGATGTACAGTCACATTGAATCTTCACTAAAGCGATTTATTCCCTACCTCCATCAAGTTCAGTCAGATGGGAAAGCGGGCAAGAAATAGCCCAAGTTAGCCCTTTGTCCTCGAGCCAAAGTGATCACAACTCTGCTTTCGCTAGTTCAGCTCCGGCTTTAACAAGCCATTCGCCTGGATTGGCCATAGCCGCTTGGGGTGATGGTGCAATATCTACTAACGCAATTGTTGATGCGCTTATGGGAAGGTCGCTGCTCCCTACGCAGTAGAGCACCCGCTTCTTCGCTTCCGCAGCTAATTCTGTAACGCTTCCCAGAACCTTTCCAAAGTAACTTTGCGAATCCAACTTGCCTTCGCCAGTGATTACAAGATCGCACTCGCCTATCGCCGCTGGCAGACCAATAATTGACGCGACTACAAGTGCCCCGGATTCAATCCCAATATTCCAGGCTAAGTTCAAACCAAAGGGTGTTCCTCCGGCAGCCCCCGCTCCAGAAAAGTCCTGGCGCTCGGAAATTGCCTGAAGGTGACTTAGCCCTGCTTCAAGCAGCAGAACCTGCTCTGCATCTGCCCCTTTTTGTGGAGCGAAGATACGCGCGCTACCCATTTCGCCAAGGAGTGGATTTCTAACATCCGTTAAACAAACAATGCCACCTGCTGGTGCGCTGGGAATCTGAGCGAGATCGATTGACGCAATGTCCAGCAAGCCGGCGCCGCCCAGAGCGATTAATTTGCCGCTTTTATCAAAAATTTGCGCACCTAATGCAATCAGCGCACCCACACCCGCATCAGTGCTCGCCGAACCACCCACGGCAATCAAGATCTTCTTCACTCCCGGGTGAATAATTACCTCGTTTAACACAGATCCGAGTGCGAAGGTACTGGCATGAAGGGGGTCTAGTTGCTCGAGATGAGTAATCCCACAGATATTGGCGAGTTCAACTATCGCCGTACCGTCCTGAAGTAGCAGCCAAAAAGATGCAGAACGCACTCCTGTTGGAACTCGAGTGGCACCGCCATCTCTAAATTGGATGGCTTCTAAAGTTCCCTCACCGCCATCGGCCATGGGGAGCAGAATCACCTGATCATCTGGGCGCTGCGAAAGCCATCCCTCCGCAATTGCACGAGCACACTCAACACTACCGATCGTTCCTTTAAATGAATCGGGAGCGATCAGAACTTTCATCGGGTTACGTTATGCGACTCGCTCTTGCAGTTTAAGTGCTGACATAAATGCTTCTACAACTTCGTCCTTGCTCCATGGGGTTGGTGCTTGGGTGATGAAGTAATCTTCCAGCGCAATGTCGGCCAAATTATCGATATCTGCTTCTACAAAGCCCAGGCTGGAAAGCACTGGGAAGTTGAGTTCGGCAAGAATCTTGCGGACGGCTTTAACCGCACGTGAGCCATCTGTGCTTCCATCGTCGGGAGCGCCCATAGCATCAGCAACGCGATTCATCTTCGCAGGAACAACCCTTGCTTCACGGGTGAGAGTCTCTACAAGAACCAATCCAATGGTTAAACCATGTGGAACATGCTTGAGTCCCCCAATAGCTTGACCAAGTGAGTGCTCTGCAGTGCAATCAGAGATATTCATGGTGAGACCAGCCATCATGGAACCGGCAGCCATTCCAGAACGAGCCGACTTGTCGTTGCCATCTTTATAGGCACCAACAAGTGCTGGTGTCATCATGCGAATCGCTTCATAACCAATTGCATCTCCAATAGGAGTACTGCACTTCGCGATAATGCCTGCGATCGCTTGCGCGAGCGCATCAATACCAGTGTTAGCGGTCATGGATGGAGGCATGCTGTAGGTAAGAACAGGGTCAACAATTGCGAATTGGGCACGCAAATTTCCATTTGCGATTCCGGCTTTGCGGCCAGCCGCCGGATCAGAAATTACCGAACCACCAGATACTTCAGAACCCGTACCGGCAGAAGTTGGCAGCGCAATCAGCGCAACAGTTGGAATTGGATATTCTGGTTTACGAGATTGAAATTCACGGAAAGTTACACCAAGTTGGGCACAGAGACGCGCAGCCTTAGCGGTATCGATGATGGAACCTCCACCAAGTGCGATGATGGCTTGTGCTCCTGATGCAACGAGCGCCTTCGTAGCATCATCGACCATATCGATGGTTGGCTCACCGGCTGGCTTTTCAAAAGTTGTCACGGTAATTTCGGAGCGAGCAATTAGATTATCAATACAGGCTTTCGCCGCCGGATTGAACTTTTCGATTCCTTCGTCAACCATCAAAAACACCTTGGTGGCACCACATTCGGCTACTACATCAGGAAGGTTGAGCGCTTTTCCTTCGCCGAATCGGACTTTGACGGGCAAATGATTATTGAAACCCTCGATATTCTCCACGAACTCTCCTCTTTAAAGTGACCTGCGGCTGGTAATTGAACTCTACTACCCCACTCGCCACCGCTGATAGGTGCTGTCAACCCACAAGAAGCCCAAAGGTTTTTCACAAAGATTACACAAGATCGGCGTTGAGTATTCCTTGTAGGGCAACCGGGCCCAAATGTTCAAGGAGCAAGAGAAATGAAATCAAAGAAGATCGCCGCTGTGGCCCTCTTGGCCTCAGGATTACTTATTGGAACCACTGTTTCGGCACTCGCTGATGAAAGCCCAGCGCCAACCACAAGCACAAGCGCATACCAGACCCAACTCGCTGCCTACAAGATTGCATTAACTCAGTATCGAGTCGCACTCGTAACAAATGACATTAACTATCGCGCAGCCATGGCTAAGTATCAGTCCGACTGGAACACAACCATCAAGAATTATTGGGCAGCATGGCAGACGGCAATCACCGCTTTCCGCACTGCAAACGATGCATATCAAGCACAACTGGCCCCCATCCAGGCAGCCCGCAAGAGCGCCCTCGATGCGGCTGGCGCAGCCTTTCTAGCCGCTACGGCGGGGACTCCAACAAACGACGCTCTTAATGCAGCGCTCACAGCTTGGGGAAATGCAAGCAAGGCAGCGAATGCAACCTATAAGACCGCTGCTTCAGCTCTTGGGGTTGCACCAGTTCGTCCAATCCAGCCAACGGAACCCGTCAAGCCAGCTGCGCCTGTGAAGCCAGTTGATCCAACAAAGCCAGTTCCACCTATCAAGCCAGTTCCAACACCAAAGCCAAGCAAGTAAATCAAAGAAGAAGAGCCCCGCAACTAAGTAGTTGCGGGGCTCTCTGCTGCGCGGAGACGAAGAGATTTGAACTCTTGAAGGGTTTAACCCCTTACCTCGTTAGCAGTGAGGCGCACTCGACCGGGCTATGCGACGTCTCCTCGTGCTGAGCGGAGTTTACAGGGATTTATCACCCCGTAAACCCGACTTTTTTAAGCGTTAACTTCCTCAGTTTTGCCTTGGGTCGCGATCAGGCGATACCCAACGCCGCGTACAGCTGAAATAACTTTAGGTCCACCGGCGCTTCTAATTTTTAAGCGCAGGCGAGAGGCATGGGTATCCAGGAAGTGATCGTTGGAGAAGTCTGCCGTTCCACCGATGGCAGAGATGACCTCTTCACGAGTGAAAACCTTACGAGGATGTTCCATTAGTAATTTGAGAAAGTCGAATTCAGTTCGGGTAACAGCAACTTGACCCTCATCGAAGTGCACTTGCCGCGTCTCTAAGTTCAATGTCAATCCTCCTGCCGTAAGCATGCCCAAGCGTTGGCTCTTCTCGCTCTTTGAATGCCTGATCTGCGTGGAAACTCGTAGCGTCAGAATTCTGGGGCTAACTGGCTTGGCGATGTAGTCATCGGCACCCGCTGCCAAACACATGGCCTCATCCACCTCTTCTCCACGATCGGTGAGCATGATGATGGGAACTGTCGAGTTTCTTCTAATTTCCCGACAGACTTCAAAGCCATCTGGGTGGCCCATACTTAAATCCAATATGACTACAGCTGGGTTGTTATTTTGAAACTTAGACAGAGCATCGGTCCCATCGACGGCTTCATCAACCTGATATCCCTCGACTTCAAGAGCTGTTCGTACGAAAGTTCGGACATCCTTGTTGTCATCTACTATTAAAATTAACTCATTCGACATTGGACTCACCCATTTCTCTTATTGGTATTGCTTCTTTCATCCTTATTACAAGTTGGTCACGGGCCCTAAGCACTTCGGGATCGGCGACTTTTTCAACATCTTTAAGGGAGCGGGAAAGAGTTAGGAGTTCCTCTCCAATCTCACCGAATTCATAAAATCCGAGCGCACCACCATATTCATGAAGTTTGGCTTTGAGTAATAATTGACCATCCACTTGAATTCCCACAATCGCTTCTGCTAACAAATCAAACTTACGATTCAAGATCAAAACTTCGACCGGCGAGAGGTACTCCGGAAAATCAATTGCAAATGTTGTACCGCTCCCTAAAGAAGACTCGACTTTCAATTCTGCGCCGTGTAACTCAACAACTTTGGCAACAATTGCCAAACCTAATCCCGTTCCTGGCACGTGTTCAGAGACTGCATTAGAGGCGCGAAAGAAACGTTCGGAGAGGTGGGATATCTCTGCTTCAGGAATTCCAATTCCATAATCTTGGATTGAAATTGATATGGTATTTCGCGCGTCAGGATGTAGATTTCGAACTAAATCAATTGCTATCACTTTGGTAGAGAAACTGAACTTAATGGCATTAGCAACCAGATTGATTAGGGCCTGGGAAATCAAACCAGAGTCACCATCGATAATGAACGGGTCCTCCGCCTTGTAATTAAGCTTTACCGATATCCCTTTCTTCTCAATCTCTGATTGCAAAATAAAAATGGCATCTTCGGTGACGGTAAGTAGATCTGTAGGTTTAAAGGAATCTCTCTTGTTTGGTGAATCCAATTGCGAGAGCGCTAATAAACTCTGAACAAGCGAGAGCAGAATCGTTGCATTTCGATCTAGGATTTGAAAAATTTCATCAAGTTTAGAATCCTCATCAATTTGCATAGACGTTGATAAAACGTCGACGTATCCGATAATGCTTGTTAGTGGGGTTCTTAGTTCGTGGCTGATATTCGAGATGAACTCATTCTTTGAAGCGTTGAGTGATTCAAGCTCATGGACTATCAGATTGGTAGCAGCCAATTCTTCAGCCAATAATTCAAGACGCTCGCTCTCTGCAAGCATAAGACTTTTGCTCACTTTAAATTGTCTAATTGACGTTCGGGTAATCCAGAGAAACCATGCCCCGGAAATTGTCATAAAGAGGATGAGCAGCAAAAGTGTTATGAAGTCTCCTTTGCGAGAAGCCTTCGCTGAAGATGTCAGCTGGTTATCAACGGAAATTTGATACTCGGAGACCAAGAGACGGGCTTGCGAAATCAGATCTTCGATCTCTGGGTTCAGGAGCTGTACCAATCGAGCGTGATCCACTGCGGAAAGGATTCCTGGCGAGCCATTATCTACAATCGAATCAGTCATATTAAGCGCTTGCAAATATCCACTTGGCGCTGATTGACCTACCGATTTACCGTCCGTGTTAATCACCGCAAGTCGTTGCGCCAAGAGTGCTCTCGCTATTTGCACCTCGCGTCTTGGAATCTGCTGATCGAGCCATTGTGTTAAACGAATCGTATAAACCAGAGTCTCACGTTGAGTATAAATTATTGAAGCAGCTGGTGCTGTGGCCGAAGTTAAACTTCGTGATTCAGCAATCGATGATTTGTTTGTGCTAATGATTGAGAAACTAAGGGCGAGAAATGATAAGAAGGCGATAAAGGCTAAGACTTTTTGACCGCTTGAGACACGAAATCTCAATACATTGCGAGCAAGAGCCTGCCTTCTCTCCATCTACTTGACCGTTATTACATTCAAGGACCAGTTCCACGCGCTGAGGTTCTTTCCGAGCGTTGATTTGTCGGGAAAGATAATGCGAATCGGTCCGCCCTGATCGTAAGGAATCGGTCCGCCAAATCGGGCGATCGCCAACTGCCCCTGGGAATCTGTGAAGTTTTTTGCGGTATTCGTGTAGATATAATCATTCAGAGCGTCGGTTAAGACGGTCGCGCTCGGTGAGATATTTGCACTTTTAAATATCTTAGCTAGAGAAACTACGGTGAATGTTTGGCGAACCCTTACGAATGGTTCGTAGATAGATATTTGCGTCGTTCCCAACTTACGCAGGGAGTTAAAAGAGAATCGAACTATCTTGGAGTGATTGGTAACTGTAAGTACTACATCATTTGGTCGGGGTGGGTCGATAGGTACGCTGGCACCGTAGGGATTCTTCGTTGACGTTGGTTTAGGCGTAGCGCCTTGCGCCGTGCCTATTGAGAGCAGGAGAACCAGCGCTACCAATGAAGTAGCGAAGACATGCTTGGTATCTAATTTCATCGGCTTATCGCTCCTTGACTCAATTGGGAAAATACTTTTTGCTTTAGTGCATCGGCGCGAAAAGGTTTCACGATGTAAGAATTGGCGCCCAGTTTCGTAGCGCGCTCGAGATCTGCTTCCAGCGATTTTGCGGTGATCATTATGATCGGGATCGAACTTAAATTAGCATCTGGAAGCGCTCGGACGGATTCCAAAACTTCAAAGCCGGACATGTGAGGCATCATCACATCGAGCAACAGCAGATCCGGATTGAAACCTGCAATTTTTGCCAGGAGTTCCGCTCCCGAATCGACAACTAGTACCTCATAACTCTCGGTAGTTAGTATTAATGAGATTAAATTGCGAATATCCTCATTGTCATCGGCGACCAGAATCCGCTTTGGAACCAGAGCACGGGATGGCGAAAGGTCCTTCATCCGTGAATTATAGGTATTCTCCTTTGCTTTCCCGTGGAAAGTTCGCACTCAGGAAGAAATAGACAGGTAATCCAGGAGCTAACCCCACAAAGCGCTCTTGCCGGGTAATGAGTAGGCGCAGGCTGGCCTCGGCGGCACCCGCTGATCGGAGATTAGATAAAATGAATACAATCAATATGTGAAACTTCTCTTCTCCGGCCGTACGCTCGCTCTTATCTCAGGCGTAGTCGCTATCTCATTAGTAATCGGTGGGGCCGCCTCATACTTGCTCTTCCCAAAGAGTCCAGCAACCATCAAGTTTCCCGCGATCACGAAGCACGCAGACTTGCCTCGCCAACCCATGGAGACCTTCGCTGCCTCCCTGCAGACCTCGCTTCCCTCGGATAACACCTCTTTTGTGAACTCAACTTGCCCCACCTTGTCTCCAACGTGGGTTGCTGATGAAAATAAGAAGCCGGGCGTGAAAATGACCCAGGCGGGGTGGAAAGCGCTCGATCTATCTGCCGCTGAAGGTAGCGCGCTCTGGCTCGACCAGACAGGTGTCTCCTGTGGAGCACAAGTAAAAATTCACGCGGCGCTCTACTCATCCAATAACACACCTATTAATAACACCCCCAGAACCTTTGCCGCCTGGCGGATTGGTTACTACAACGGAGCTGGGGCGCGCGAAGTTTGGCGTTCTACGCCCATTAAGTTGAAGAGAGGTGTGTCCACTACAGCCCAAGCAGCTACTCGTTATAACGAAGCGAATTGGCCAGTTGTAAACACATTTACAGTTGGAAGTAACTGGACTCCTGGTTTCTATCTCATAGTTTCCTTCTCTGCATTCGGGCAGATTGAAAACGCGGCACCACTAGTCGTTCGCAGCCCACTTGGTTCATCTAAGTTGGTAATGATGCACTCCTTTATTTCCTGGCAGATGTACAACAGTTTTGGTGGTCGCTCGGCATACCTGGGACCGGGGCTCGATGGAATCTCTGATCCTGACGAGAGAAGTCGTGTCGTCTCTTTTGATCGCCCAATATTAGGTAGTGGCTCGTATTCGATTCAGCGCGATGCAATTCCATTCGTTCAATTTGTTGAGAAACAGGGCTTGAATGTTGATGAGGAGACCGATCTTGACATCAACAATTGGCCCTCGATCATAAAGAGCTACTCAGGAATTATCGTAGGCGGGCATGCCGAATACTTTACAAATAGGATGTTTAATACATTTGTAGCCGGTCGAAATATTGGAACGAATATTGCTCTGCTTGGCGGCAACACATCTTATTGGCAGACCCGATTGGAGCCATCGAAATATGGCGCGGACCGACATGCCGTGATGTATCGCTTTGCAACAGAGGACCCAAATACGAATCTCAGCCAAGTCACAATTGAGTTCAGCAACTATCGACTCAATAGACCGACCAACTTAATTTCCGGTGAACAGACCAGCGGGGTACACGTTTACGGCTCGCTCAAACCGATCAGCATTCCTGCATGGCTCAAGGTCTCTAAACAAACTGCCATCAGTGGACTCACCACGGATTCAGAGGTAGAAGCCACAACCCTCAATGTTGCGCAACCGCCGAACGTCCACGTTATGTACAGCGGAGTTTTAGCTTGGCGCGATGCCGCAAGCCATAAGGGGATAAAAAAGACCCCGGTCGGGCAGGTTGACTGGATCGCCTACCCTTCGGGAAGCGCGCTCTTCAATGCCGGCCTGAGCACGTGGAGCTGTCAGTTGAGCGATGCCTGCATCGACCTTCCCTTCAATCAATCCGCTCAAGCTCTGATCCGATCAATTACCTTGCAAGTTCTGACCTTGTGGCAAACCCCAAAAGTTGGCCTTTCTCTCCAATGAAGTGAGGGATTACCCGCCAAATCTTTGCTATTTGGGGAAAAGTTGTCATAGAACACACACCCGCAAGGGTTAGCGCTCGCCTTCTTCCTGTGAAACCCCTGTGTTTATCGCAAGGATTTACCCGTCAGATAGGGGAAATTCATGAGTGCATTAGACCTTGCCAGATGGCAATTCGGTATCACCACCGTTTATCACTTCATCTTCGTTCCAATCACTATCGGTTCTGGTTTTCTAGTCGCTGGCTTGCAGACCGCTTGGTACCGAACAAATAAAGATAAGTATCTTCGTGCCACAAAATTCTTTGGAAAGCTCTTCCTTATTAACTTCGCTATCGGTGTAGTTACAGGCATCGTGCAGGAGTTCCAGTTTGGTATGAACTGGTCTTCCTATAGTCGCTTTGTAGGAGATATCTTCGGAGCACCGCTTGCCATGGAAGGTTTGATTGCCTTCTTCCTAGAGAGCACCTTCCTGGGGATATGGATCTTTGGTTGGGATCGCATACCTAAGAAATTGCACCTTGCTTCTATCTGGGTTGCAGCGACCGGAACTTTGCTCTCCGCCTACTTCATCTTGGCGGCAAATGCTTTCATGCAACACCCGGTTGGATATGTATTGAACGGAGCTCACGGACGCGCTGAACTGACAAGTATCTGGAAGGTACTTGGCAATTCAACTGCCGTTACCGCTTTCTTCCACACAATTCCTTCTTCATTCTTGACCGCAGGAGCGCTCTTTGCTGGGGTCGCAGCGTGGATGCTCTTTCACAATAAGGATGCTGAAGTTGCCAAGCCCGCACTCAAGATCGGTCTCATCACAGTATTAATCTCATTCGTACTCGTCGCAGTTTCAGGCGATACGACCGCACGCTTGATGACAACGCAGCAACCAATGAAGATGGCAGCGGCGGAAGCCGTATATGACACGAAGGCAAATGTTCCGTTCTCGCTTCTCACCATTGGAACTCTCAACGGTAGCCACTCGGTATTCCAGATTGGTTTACCTTCAGTTCTCTCCTTTATGGCTACCGGTAATGTAAAAGGAACCGTTGAAGGCGTTAATGATTTAGAGAAGACGTACGAGCAGAAATACGGGCCAGGCAATTACACGCCAAATATTCCATTCGCTTATTGGAGCTTCCGATTGATGATTGGATTCGGTGCACTCGCCGCCTTAATCTCATTCCTTGCGCTCTGGTTCATCAGAAAGGGACGTTTCCCTCGTAAGCCTTGGTTCGTGCGCAGCATGATCGCGCTGCCATTCCTTCCGATTCTGGCTAACTCGTTCGGCTGGATCTTCACTGAGAGCGCTCGTCAGCCCTGGGTGGTCTTTGGACTCTTCAAAACTTCAGCCGGCGTAAGCCCTGGGGTAAGCGCCGCAAGCGTGCTCTTCACAATGGTTGTATTCACCCTGCTCTATGGAGTACTCGCAGTAATCGAATTCGGATTGATCCTCCGCACCATCAAGGTCGGTCCTGAGAAGACGGTAGAAC
>CAIPQX010000171.1 GCA_903867285.1 uncultured Actinomycetes bacterium
CGATCACGAAGTAACCCGCGAGCGTGACAATTTGGCCAAAGAGTTCGGGGTGGTGCAACCCGATAATTGCAGCGCCATAGCCGCCCATGGAAAATCCCATGATTGCGCGATCGTTGCGGCTGCGGATATTTCCAGCTTCAACGGTCTTAATGACATTAGTGGTCAGCCAACTTTCAATCATGGCGCGTCCATCGTATGAATCGGCCCACTCGGAATCTGAGTGTGTAGTGGCATTTCCGTCGGGAAAGACCGCGATAAAGGGCGCAGCGCCCTTTGCGAATGCAGCTGTGAGCGGTGCTTGCACCCCAGCGATGAGGCCGTTCGGAGTTCCGGGCCAACCGTGCAACATATAAACCACAGGCAAGAGCGGTATTTGATCTGCAGGAACCGCCGGGGTCAGCACGTAGACGCTGCGGATTGGGAAATCTTTCTCTGGACTCTTTATCTTTAATTGCACGATCGTTGCTTTGGGGGCGATCGCGCTGGAAAGCGGGGCCTGGGAAGTTGCCAGGAGACAGGCAGACGCAAATGCTATGACAAAGTTGCATCTGAACTTCATTCGGCGATAGTAGTGGTAGACCTTGTGAAAATAAGGTGGATAATTGATTTTATGAAACGGTCGTTGCTGGTTTTAGGAGTTGCCTCAGCACTGAGTTTTGTGCCCATTACTCTACATATCGCAACTCCGGCCGCGCTCGCTGCAGTCTCTGCAACAATGACACCTTCGCCAGAACACACTGCAATCGTAAAAAATAAACCCGCACGTGATGCTGCCCGTGCACTATTCCGTGCGGCACTTCTGAGCGCACAGAACGGTCGCGACTTGGCCTTCGCCGACGCGAACGCAACTCTGGTGCAATCTCTGCAAACCGCCGGCGGCGACAAGGTCGCACGCAAAGCGGCGCAAGTTGTATATAGATCGGCAGCGCAGGGGATCATCAAGGCATACAAGCAATCGTTAGCAATTGCACAACAGAATTACAAAGCCGCTATCGCAGCCTTAGGGAAGTAACTACCCAACCATTTCAACATCACGTGGGATGTATTCGTGTGTGCATGCTCTGTTTGAAATATCAGCACCGCATGAATGGCACAGGAGATACAACGAATGGCATGAAAGCTTGGCGCAGTTGTAGAACTGTTTAGTAGCTTCACCACACTTTTCACATTCGCCCAATACCGGGGTGTGATCCGAAAAATCCAAAGTCATGCGCGCATCAAAGGTATAGAGCGAACCCTGCCAGAGTTCGTCATCGCCATATTTCTGCGCATAGCGCACGATGCCGCCTTCAATCTGATAAACCTCTTTAAATCCGCGTTCTACAAAGACAGTAGATAAAATCTCGCAGCGAATTCCCCCGGTGCAATAAGTAACGATCGGCTTATCTTTCAAGTGGTCGTATTTGCCGGATTCGATCTCGGCGACAAACTCGCGGGTGTGTTTGACATCAGGGACGATCGCATTCTTAAACTTACCGATCTTCGCTTCATAGCCATTGCGGCCATCGAAGAACAGAACATCATCGCCGCGCTCTTCAACCAACTTGTTCACTTCATAAGGCTTCAGGTGCTTTCCGCCGTTGACGACGCCCTTCTCATTTACTTTGACATCAAGATGGGAACCAAAATCAACGAGCTCTTCTTTAACCTTGATGGAGAGGCGGGGGAAATCGGCACCGGTACCTTGGGACCACTTGAAATCAATCCTCTTAAAACCAGAGTATTTCTTGGTGGCGCTCACATATTTCTTGAGGTCAGACATATTGCCGCCGAGAGTTCCATTGATCCCGTGCTTAGATATTAAGACGCGACCCTTGAG
>CAIPQX010000172.1 GCA_903867285.1 uncultured Actinomycetes bacterium
ATCTTCCGAGTCGAGTCGATCAGATCCCGATCTTGAAGTGATTGAGATACCTCATCGGTAGATGTGGGATCCGCTAACTCGCGTTCGCGGCGCAAGGCGCGCTGCTGCAGATCAGCGTAGAGGAAGATTTTTAGGGGGGCGTCCGGTGCAACCACAGTTCCAATATCCCGGCCCTCGACGACGATTCCATGCGGAGCTGCATCGATAAAGTTCTGTTGGATTCCAAGTAGATAGGCGCGGACCTCTGGATATGCAGAGAAGATTGAAACCTGATCCGTCACTCGAGCCGAGCGAATATCGGCAGTGATATCCATTTCGCCAACGAAAATTCGCGGCTCAATGGGATCTCCGTTGAAAGTTATCTCTTCCAGGCGAGCACGCTCGACCAGTTCCTCTGGGTCCGACAACCCCTCTTTGAGGGCGAACCAGGTAACCGCGCGGTAAAGCGCACCGGTATCGAGGTACTGCCAATTTGCGCGTTGAGCTACTGCGCGGGCGGTGGACGATTTTCCTGATCCACTGGGACCATCTATTGCTATTACGACGGTCGACATATGAGTACCTTAACGCTTAATGAGTGCGGCAGATTTCCTTAACCGATCGACTCCCGTGGTTGGTGCACGCGCCAGCCATCTTTGATCAGCTGTTCGTAGACCTTCGCTGCATCCGCTTTCGAAAGGGCCAGTGTCACAAGGCCGCTCTCCTGTCCCGGGGTATGTTCAATGGTTAAATCTTCGACGTTCGCTGATACCAAGGCGCAGGCATCAAATATCTTCGCCAACTGCCCCGGCTTATCAGCGATGATTATCGGCAGGTACCAGTAATCGCGCTTCTTCCCGCCATGCTTACCGGGAATTCGAGCGTGATTCTCGCGTCCCAAGGCAAGGATCTCTTGGGTCTTGCGGAGGTCATCATTTTGTAGAGAAGTCGATAAATCTTCAAGGTGCTTTAACAATATATTCAGGAACTCTACGACCGCTGGGCTATTCGCATGGAGCAACTCCGACCAGAGCTCTGAATTTGAGGCAGCCAACCGAGAGACATCTTTGAGCCCCTGCCCGGCCAATCCAATATCGCGGTCGGAGATATCTATCAGCGTCGCCGAAAGCAGCGAACTCACGATCTGCGGTAGATGAGAGATGCCGGCAATGGCCTGATCATGCTCCTTCGCACCCAACAAGACTTGCTTGCCTCCCAGCGCGTTAATAATCTCCAAGGCACCTGCCAGAGCGAGATCTGAGGTATCCGAGGTGGGCGTATATATCCAGATTCGGCCTTCGAAGAGGTCGCCGCGCGCCGCCAAAGCACCGGAGATCTCCCGCCCTGCCATCGGGTGGGTCGAGCAAAAGCGCGCTGCTATCTCTGGAAATTTCTCTATCTCTCCAACAACTTCAGACTTTAAACCGCCTATATCCATAACTCTCGCTTCAGGGTAGCGAGTTGCGAAGGTCCTAACTAACCCTGGGATGCTGGAAATTGGAGTTGCGATGACTATCAACTCGGGTACGGGACCCTCGCCAGATTGCCCTATGAGTGATTGAGCAATTCCCTCTGCCTGCGGATCTTCATCTTCAATGGCAACTTGGTAACCAGCACGCTTGAGCCCGAGCGCGATGGAGGTACCTATAAGCCCCGCTCCAACCACCCGAACCTGGGTAAAAGTCCGCACTATTGCGCTATATCCCGGCGTAGAACTTCAGCTCCCCGCTTATAAATGTGCTTCATCTCCTCATGCGAACGCTCCGAATAGGCGTGAATCATGACCCGAACCACGTGCGCCAGCGCTCCCGCAACCGGTATCTCCTGGGCACACATCAGCGGAATATCGCCTAAGTCCAGCTTTCGGGCAGCCGCAGCCGGAAAGTCGCATACGAGGTCTGGAGTAGATGTAAAGAGAATTGAGATGAGATCGTCTTTTACCAATCCGTTCTTCTCAAAGAGCTCAGCCAGAAGTTCGGTGACCGCTTCGGCCATCTCCTGCGGGTCATCAATCTGTAATTGCGTTGCTCCGCGAATCGCTCGAACTCTCATATACCCAGCCTACAGTTTCCCGGGGGCAGCGTGCAGGCGACTCACGCATTACCGCTAAAGCAATCCATAAATTATTCGATTTATCTATATATTTATATCTGAGATTGTCGACTTTAAAATACCCTATATTTTGAGTTGTTCAGCAATAGAGTTTTATCGATATTAATTGCACTAAATACGCTTAGAAATGTCGATAAGACTCTTTTTAGTGGACTATGGCAATACGGTAAAATCGATAAAACGCTATTAACGATTACGACTTATCGATTTAGCTTCAAAACCTTAAATAGGTTCAAGAGTTCTACCTCATTGAGTTTGCGGTAACGACCCACGCCAGTCTCCGCCAAGGCGATTGGGCCAAAGTCGGTTCGAACTAAGCGTAGAACAGGCAGCTCATAATGCTCAAAGATTCTCCGGACAATGTGGTAGCGGCCTTCATGAATTGAGATCTCCACCCACGAGTGCTTAGGGTTGATTTCGCGAACTGTCTTAATCTCTAACGCTCTAGCTAAACCATCTTCTAATTGGATACCTACAGAAATCTCAGCGAGTTGATCCTTGGTTAAAACACCTTCAATTTCGACCAGATATTTTTTCACCATTCCGTAGGAGGGATGAGTCGCGCGGTGGGCAAGATCTCCGTCATTAGTGAGAAGAATTAGACCCTCACTCTCCCGGTCTAAACGGCCTACATGGAAGAGTCGCTCGCTTCTATCCTTGAAGTAATCTCCTAGCGAGGAGCGTCCATCGGGGTCAGACATGGTAGACAAAACACCTGCAGGTTTGTGAAATGCGAGGTAAACATTAGTTTTTTTAGTTGAAATAGACTCACCATCAACTTCAACTTTAGAGATTTCTGGATCTACCTTGGTTCCCAGTTCCAGAATCTGCACCCCATCCACGCTTACGCGGCCATCTAATATTAATTGCTCGCTGGCACGGCGACTAGCGATACCGGCATCCGCGAGAACTTTCTGAAGGCGGGTTAGAGCCATTTGATCTCCTTATCATCACGGCCAATCTGGGCGTGGCAGATCTAAACGATCCGAGGCAAGTCTAAAGGGTATGTAGAGAGAGGGG
>CAIPQX010000173.1 GCA_903867285.1 uncultured Actinomycetes bacterium
AGGATCACCTAAGCAAGGATCAAATGGTGGGTTGTAATTCCATATTGCATAAAGCGTCGAATCAGCACCTGGTGTGTAATCGGCCGTAACCATCACGTTGCCGGCCGCATCAGTTGACCAGCCAGAGAACGAGTAGTCACCATCGGTGCTCTCACTAGGGAGCGATGCAAAAGCAAGTGTTATTACACCGGTGGCATCCGACGGTGACGTACCTTGACTTTGATTGTCGAAATGCACCGTGTACGTGATTAAGTTGAATGTGACGACAACAGTTCGGTTGTAGTAAGGAGCTGTGCCTTGTGCGACCGTGAAAGAGCCCGCGCCTACGGCAGAACTTAAATCAGCGCCTGAAAGATCCACTCCATCGATCGAGATAGCTGAGACCATTGAACCTGAATCTGGCCCAAAAAAGATATCGGCTGAGGTTTTAATCAATCGGAGACCGCTTTGTGATGAAACGGTGCCAGAACCTGATCCAGCGGTGGATGAGGTGATACTCCAGGTGGTAGGTGGCGCTGCAACAGCCGCATTTGGCACTGCCACCGCCATTGTTGTCAATAAACTCACGGAAGCGATCAACGTGACTGCTTTTCGGAGGCTCCAGCCTTCCCGGATTTGGCCAATTGCTTTAGCGGGGCTTAGGGAATTGAATCTGCTCACGAGATGACCTCCGAGGTCATAGGTTGCTAACCCCTCAAACGTAAGGAATATGACCGGTTCCTAGAAGGTCAATGTCCGGACATTGGCGGTCATGACTATTGTGATTTACAAGATAAAGGGGGTAGCCCTCTCCCACTTCCTAGGAGACTCAGGACAAATGGATAATGATTAGACAAGCGATTTAAGAATGAATGTGAGGTTGATGTGAGTTCCATAGTCAAGGTCGGATCTCTTGCCTCATTCTTACAAGATGGGGACCAGTCACTAGATGCCATCTCTCGCTTTCTCGTTCTAGATACTTTCGTGGAATTAGATCCGGCGGGCATTTCACTCGGCTTACTCAGGTCCAACGGATATTTGGAGATGCTCTCTGGATTTGGCTATGACGCGCATGCTCTTGAGGGCCATGCGTCGATTCCAATGCGTAGAGAAACGCCAATGACCAAGGCAATTAGACATAACAGATTGGTCGAGTTAACAAATTCGCAGAGTTTTAACGCGGCACATACGACTTTCTCCAACTCAATGTTCCCGCAAGGTTTTGCCTCCGCGGTTGCTTTTCCGCTGCATTCGGTGGGAGCTGGCATTCTATTTCTAGAGAAGAAATTCAGACTGACGGCAGAACTTCGATCATTTATCACCACGGTTGGATCTATAGTCGCACTCGAGATCGCGAAGCGCCAAGAAATGGCGCCGAAACATAATATTTTGAAATCAGCATTCAACGGGGACACTTCCAGTTTTACCAACCGCGAACAAGTTATTTTGGGGTTAATTATCACCGGTGCTACCAATATCGAAATCGCAGGCGAGATTGGTTTCAGCGAATCCTTGGTACGCCAAGAGACGATCGCCATTTACAATTTGCTCGGAGTGAGCGGCCGCAAGGAGATTCTGGAGAGAGTTTCGGAAGATCCAGATATCTTTGCAAGTGCTATCGCCGTGGGTCTGGCTATTACGAAGGCTTAATTTACTTGTTGTAATTTCATCCTTTCGGATGATCCTCTAACCATTTGGTTCTGCCACTTTTGCGCGATGAACGCAGAGCACTTAGACGTTATCGATGAAGCACCACGGATCGTACGATTTGCTCGGCCGGGCCTAATTGAGGCCAGCGTCGACGCCCAGGTGGCACCCACCCTGCAACTCGTTGTAGCAGACAAGAATGAAAACGGCGCCGCACAACGCAAGCTCTTCTTGGTACCCACTCCCCAACACTTGGAAGGTGAAGATGTCGATCGAGAGTATTTGCCCAAGCCATCGGCGTTGACAGATCTTCCGCCGCTACAAGAAACCGTCAGCCGATATGTCTTAGGGGTAGTCGAAATCTGGGGCGGGCGCAGGCAACCGATGCAGTTAGCGCGCCTTTCTCACCGATTGGTCTATGCCAAGATCTTGGCCCTGGCAGGAAACCAGCGTGAAATACCCAAAATTCGTCGGGTATATATCAACGAGCCGATCGAAGGTGTTGCGGAAACTACGGTAACGCTGCGATTTAATGACCGAGTGCGCTCTCTTGTCCTGCGCTTTGAAGGTGTTGATAAACGCTGGCTTTGTACCGAACTGGCGCTGCTCTAATTAAATTCTTGTTGCGCCGCTTCTAAGCCCTTTTCAATTAAGCGCTCTACAGATTGTGCGCCGCGCGCAATAAAGTCATCGAGCTCTTTCTTCTCAGTGCTCGCAAAAGGCTTTAGAACAAAGTCGGCTGGATCTTGCGGGCCTGCAGGACGACCGATTCCCATGCGCACTCGAAAATATCCCGGTCCGCTGAAATGAGTCGTGATGTCCTTGAGACCATTGTGGCCATTGTCCCCACCGCCTTGCTTGATGCGAATGGTGTTGAAGGGAATATCGAGTTCATCGTGAATCACAATGACATGGCTCGGATCCACTTTGTAGAAGTCAGCGAGAGCCTTGATAGGCGCGCCCGATTCGTTCATAAAGATCTTGGATTTTGCGACTGTGACAGGGATCTGGCCGAGATGAATATCGGCAACCTCGGTGCGGGATTTATGTGAGGCAAATTTGGAATTACTCGCCAAATAGTTAGCAACCATCTGCCCTATGTTGTGGCGAGTTTTGGCATATTGATCGCCGGGGTTTCCGAGTCCGAAAACCAGCCAGCGATCAGCCATGGTGCGAAGTTAAGTCGTTACTTATTCTTTTGGAGCAGCGGCAGCAGGTGCAGCTTCTGACGCAGCAGCAGGCGCAGCCACTTCTTCAACAGCAGTTGAACGCTCGGAAAGGTGAACAACGACCATCTCTGGATCAGAGATGAGTGTGGTTCCAGCAGGAAGTTTTACATCACCGGCGGTCTTGCTGGTGCCAGCAGGCATTCCAGTGAGATCGAGAACCAAGAACGATGGGATCGATGTTGCTTCCGCTTCAACTTCAATGGTGTTGTTAACGTGCTCGAGGATTCCATCCTTATCAAATTGACCCTCGGTGTGAACTGGAACTTCAACAGTTACCTTTTCACCCTTGCGGACAATAAGGAGATCGACATGCTCGAAGATTCCTGAAAGAGGATTCTTGGAGACTGACTTTGGAAGAACGAGCTCTGACTTGCCATCAAAGGTGACGTTAAGAAGAACGTTAGAAGATTTAAGAGCAGTTGCGAGCTCGCGTGATGGGAGAGCAACGTGCTGTGGAACTGCATTGTGGCCATAGATAACAGCAGGGACTAGACCAGCCCTACGATCGCGGCGCGATGCACCCTTACCAAAGTTGGTGCGCTTGCTACCGTTGATTTGAATCTCGGCCATTTGTTACTCCCTTATAGTGAACGGACACAACACGTTCCAAGAGAGAACCCGTCGATTTCGGATATTTCTATCCCTCGCCGGAACGAAGACCTTAGATTAGCGACTCAAGGACCCTATTAACAAATTGCCCGCAACAAGCCCTATAAAACGCCTTTATGAAAGGCCGTCGAAGAGGCTCGTCACTGATCCATCTTCAAATACTTCGCGGATGG
>CAIPQX010000174.1 GCA_903867285.1 uncultured Actinomycetes bacterium
CTTACTTCGCACCACTAACAGCTAGCTCATCCGTATTTCTATCACTACTCTGCAAAGCAGAAGCCATCACGGCTAGGTATGCCATGGGTGCCACAGCCACGAGAGCTAGGAAAGTTACGACGATTACATTTGACATTTCTGCCCCCTCCTACCGAACCGAGAGATTCAGTCCGTTTTAATAGGGTAAGAATTAACCAATTAACTGAGGCGAATCTGTCATATGCCTCAGCGCATCCTGCGGATTTACTGTTTTAATTCTGAGAGCGCTTGCAAGGCTGGCCCATCGACTCGCATCACGGTCCACTCATCCATGTAGGTGGCACCCAACCCTTTGTAGAACTCGACTGCATCTTTGTTCCAGTCAAGTACCCACCATTGCAGCCGGTGGTAGCCGCGTTCGACGCAAAGGGCCGCCAAGTGGCCTAGGAAGCCCTTTCCAAAGCCCTTTCCCCGAGCTTCGGGGCGAATAAAGAGATCTTCCAGGTAGATGCCGTGGGTGCCGGTCCAGGTTGAATAGTTGAGGAACCAGATTGCACAGCCTTGAACCACGCCCTCCTCATCTTCCACGAGATCGCAGAAGACGGCTGGGTGGGCAGCAAAGAAGGCCCCTTCAATATGCGCAAGCGATGCCTGTGCACTCTCTGGAGCCTTCTCAAATACTGCTAGTTCATGAATCAACTCTTGAATCAAAGGCGCTTCATGAGGAAGAGCTGCACGTATCAACATACGCGCTTAGTGGTGACCTTCTCCGAGTTCTTTGAGGTCCGTCAAAGTTGGTGCTGGAATCTGGGTTGCGTGTGCCTTGTTCATGCGTGCTCGTAACTTGCCCTTGAGGCCCACCAATGCAGATGCAGGAAGAGGTGCTGGAAGCGCTTCGGGACGTTGGTGTTGCGTCAGAGTCCACTTCTTGGCATCCGAAAGTGGCTCATGAACTTCGACCATCTCGCCGTTTGGCATCATCACGAGGCGTCCAGTTTCGCGACCATGGAGTACGAGATCACGATCACTGCGTTGCAGCGATAAGCAGACGCGCTTTGTTATAACAAAGGCGATGGGAGGCAGAACAAAGAGGCCGACTCTTGTGAACCACATGATTCCATTGATAGTCAGATGGAAGTGCGTGGCAATGATGTCATTTCCACCGTTGACGATAGTGATCAAGATGAAGACGATCGATGTAACGCCTAGTGCGGTGCGGTTCGGAGCATTGCGTGGGCGATCCAAAAGGTGATGCTCACGCTTGTCGCCTGTGAACCACGATTCGATAAATGGATAGAGCGCCATTCCGGTGAAGAGAATTCCAGGGATGATCAATCCAGGAATCAAAATGTTCCAAGAAATTGTGTGCCCAAATGCATGAGTTTCAATTGGGGGAGCGGCACGAACCAAACCATCCAGCCAACCCATGTACCAGTCCGGTTGCGATCCGGCGGAGATTTGGCCAGGTGTATATGGACCAACGAGCCAGATTGGGTTGATAGAGGCAACGGCGCCGAGGAATGCAGTAACACCAAAGACGACGAAGAAGAATCCACCCGCCTTAGCCATGTAAACAGGCATCAATGGGTATCCCACGACATTCTTCTCGGTGCGACCTGGGCCGGGATACTGGGTGTGCTTCTGGTACCAGACCAACATCAAGTGAATGGTGATCAGCGCCAAGAAGAGACCAGGAAGGAGAAGTACGTGAACGATGAATATGCGTGGGATAAATGCGGTACCTGGGAAGGCTCCGCCGAAAGCGAAGAAGGAGAGGTATGAACCCACGACTGGAATCGCCTGCAAGATAGCCTCTGCAATGCGAATTCCCGTACCCGAGAGCAAATCATCTGGAAGTGAGTAGCCCAAGAAACCTTCAACAATTCCAAAAGTGAGAAGACCGACACCAATGAGCCAGTTGAATTCACGTGGCTTGCGGAAAGCGCCGGTAAAGAATACGCGGAATAAGTGAGCCACGATGGCAGACATGAAGATGAGCGCCGACCAGTGGTGAATCTGTCGCATCAGCAATCCGCCGCGCACATCAAATGAGAGGCGCAAAGTGGAGTCATAGGCCGCCGACATATGAAGACCTGAGAGCGGCGTGTATGAACCATTATAAATTACTTCACGTTGAGAAGGATCGAACCAAAATGTAAGAAATGTTCCTGTCAACAGCAAAATGATGAACGAATAGAGCGCAACTTCGCCGAGCATGAAGGACCAGTGGTCAGGAAATACCTTGGTGAGATTCTTCTTCAGCCATTTAGCGGCGCCGGTACGTTCATCGACATAATTGGCGGTCGCTCCAGCGGCTTTTTGGCTCGTCTTCATTATTTATCACCCATGCTAGTTAGTTGTGAGTTATCCATTAGATGAGTTCCGTTCCCAGAAGCTTGGACCAATGGGGACTGTAAATGGTTGCACTGCGACGAGGTATCCATCTGCATCAACCGTGATTGCTAGCTGAGGAAGTGGGCGAGCTGCAGGTCCGAAGATCACCTTAGCGGCGCGAGTAACATCGAATGTCGATTGGTGGCAAGGGCAGAGCAAGTGGTGAGTCTGTTGTTCGTAGAGTGCAACTGCGCAGCCCATATGTGTACAAATCTTGGAGAAGGCGATAATGCCTTCATGTGTCCAGGAGAGACGTTGCGCATCGAGATTGAAATCTTCAGGGCGCAGGCGGATTAAGAGAACCGCATCCTTGCCAGTGTTCTCAAGAGTGCGTTCGGTACCAGCAGGGAGCTCCGGAAGAACTTGAGCAACTGCCCCGACTTCTAGGTCAGAAGCCTTAATTGGAGTACCAGCAGGATCGAGAAGAAGTCTGGTTCCAGCAGCCCAATCCGTAGTTGTAAAGAATTTCTTAGGGAGTGGCCCGGTATCGCGCAGAAGTAGGAGCGGAGAGAGGCCAACGAGTCCTAGCGATAGTCCAAGAGAGCGTTTGATGAGGCTGCGTCGTCCAAGGCCAGTTGATTCGGAGCGCTCTTTAAAAGTTGCAACGAGATCGTTGCGGTCAACTTCTTCAGAGCGAAATTCGTGGCGTTCAGCGATCTCTTCTTGATCGGGCATCAACTTCTTCGCCCATTGAATTGCGCCTAAACCGATAAAGAGTGTCGATGCGGTTAATCCAAGTCCTAAGAGAATCTGCTGGAGATTTGTGCTGCCCATAATTGGCAAGTAGACATATTTGTCGCTCTTAACATAGATGTAAGAAACGATCGTGAGGACTGTTCCGGCAGCTGAGAGCAAGAAGAGAATCGCTACTTGGCGCTCCGCGCGCTTTGCCGCAAGTGGATCTAAATCCGCGTTACGGTGGACGTGCGCAGGCAGTCCCGGATCTTCAAAACGTTCGATCTGATTGCTCATGTTATTTCGCCTTCATTGCGAGCCATACCGCTGCGCCGATTAGGAGGCCGAGTCCAAGGACCCAACCCAGCAGGCCTTCAGTAACAGGGCCCACGCGTCCGAGTGATGCACCACCTTGATTCTGTTCGTGATTCGCAGCCTGAAGCCATTTAATGATCGATAGCTTCTGTTGCGGAGTAATTGTTGCATCGGTGAATTTAGGCATTGATTGTGGACCAGTAATCATGGCCTCGTAAATGATCTTTGGCTCAACACCCATAAGCGATGGAGCATATTTGCCATTTGTGAGAGCGCCACCTTGTCCGGCAAAGTTGTGGCACATGGCGCAGTTAGTTCTGAACAACTGTCCGCCGAGCGCTGAATTTCCGTCGCGCTCGTAGGTGAGGGATTCATTGGTAACTGAGCTCGGACCAGGCGCTAACGAAGCTACATAAGCAGCCAAAGCCGCTGTTTCTTGCGGGTTGTAAAGAGGCTTCTTCTGCATTGCCTGTTGGCTCATGTCAGCCATCGGCATGCGACCTGTACCAACTTGGAAATCCACCGATGCGGAACCAACGCCAATAAGTGATGGCGCGATTGATCCGCCTTCGGCATGTAGGCCGTGGCAGGAGGAACAACCACGTAAGAAGATCTCTTTCCCTTGAGAGACGAGGGTTGAGGTTCCTGTTGTAATCGAAGTCTGCGAACTTGGAAGTGCTGATGCAACTCCAAAGGCGGTTCCTATGGTGAATAGTGCGGCCACTATCAAGATTGGGCCGGCAACGCGATTGCGACGGAAGCTAGAGAGACGTTTCACAAATAGCTCCTATTTAATCAAGTAGATCGTCGAGAAGAGGGCGATCCAAACAATGTCAACGAAGTGCCAATAGTACGAAACGACAATCGCTGTGGTTGCTTGGGAGTGACCGAATTTACGCGCCTTAGCAACGCGAATGAGTACGATCAGGAATGCAATAAGCCCGCCTGTTACGTGCAGACCATGGAAACCAGTTGTAATGTAAAAAACCGAACCATATGCCCGTGACGAGAGTGAGAGACCGTCGCGAACCAAATTTGCATATTCATAAACTTGGCCGGCTACGAAGAAAGCACCCATCAAAAATGTTAGCGCGAACCATTCGCGCATTCCCCACTTGGAAAATTTCCAGAGAGAACCAGTGCGGCGGTTCTGGAAACGTTCCGCGGCAAATACGCCAAACTGACAGGTAACCGACGAGAGCACCAGTACTGTGGTATTCACCGCGGCGAACTTCACGTTGAGCATTCCGGTCGATTCAAGCCAAATCTTTGGTCCTTGAACGGCGCGTGTAGTGAAGTACATTGCAAAGAGTGCTGCAAAGAACATCAACTCCGAGGAGAGCCAAACAATGGTGCCGACGGCGACCAGGTTGGGACGATTGTTCTTGGCCGGGGCTTCTAGTGTGGTCACGGGCGCATTATTCCTGATTTACCCCGTTTTTAAGTAATGGGCGTGTAATTGGCTCCCAAAATCATGGGTGAGTCATGTCACCCAAAAGATAGGATTCGGAGCATGGGACAGAATGAGATTTCTTGGGGGCAGATTGTTGCCCAATTGGCCGATCATGAAGATATCGTGGCAGACCAAGCCCGATGGGCCATGGGCGAGATCTTGGGCGATCGTGCCGACAAAGGGACGATTAAATCCTTTCTCTTGGGTATCCAAGCAAAGGGGGAGACTGCGGCGGAGGTAAATGCCTTTATAGAGGTCATGTACCAGCATTGCGCCCCGATATCCATTTCTGGCAGGGCCGTGGATCCGGTTGGAACGGGAGGCGATGGGGCAAATACCATCAATATCTCAACAACTGCCGCCATCATCGCGCACGCGGCGGGAGCTAGAGTCATAAAGCACGGTGCCCGTGCCGCCTCCTCTAAATCAGGCGCTGCCGACCTTTTGGAGGCCTTGGGAGTCAACATTGACCTCAATGGGGAGCAAGTCGCCGCATCTGTTGCAGAACTGGGCATTGGATTCTGCTTTGCTCCGAAATTTCACCCCGCTATGCGATTTGCTGCCCCAGCCCGCAAAGAGCTGGGACAGGCATCTGTCTTCAATATCTTGGGACCATTGGCCAACCCTGCCAAACCAACCGCAGTCTCTATTGGCGTGAGCAAGACTCGAGTTATGCCGATAATGGCCGATGTACTGCTACGGCGTGGCGCGGAGGGATTTCTCTTCAGAGGCGATGATGGAATCGATGAGATCACTCTTAGCACGACCACACAGATAATGCAGATCAATGGCGGGCAATCACGGATGGAAAGTTTTGATCCAAGGGATCTCGGAATCCAACTCGCGCCTATCGAGGCGCTGGCTGGTGGAGACTCTGAATTCAACGCTGCAGTGACATTGCGAATCTTCGCTGGTGAGATGAGCCCGGCTCGGGATGCGGTGCTGCTCAACGCTGCAGCAGCGCTGGCTGCATTCAAAGGAGATTTTTCAAAGACGATAACCGAACAGTTGGCGGAAGGTTATCTAGAGGCTAGTGCGGCAGTTGATTCAGGGGCAGCCCAGGAATCTTTGAAGAGCTGGGGAATCTTTACCCAGCAATTTAAATCAGCCTAGGCTCGCGTTTAATTCGTTTCTTGGAGAATTTTTCGAGTTCGCCGAAAGTTTGCACGCCGAAACCAGAGAGTCTTTCGATAAGCGCATGGAGCACCTCTACTGTCGTCTGCGCATCATCTAGCGCTCTGTGTGTCGGAGTTACCTGCGTATTAAAGAAGACCGCAAGTGTTCCCAGTTTGCAATCGGTAACCTCATCGCGCGTCAGAACTGAGCGAGCCAAGCGGACGGTGTCTATCACCTTGTACTTGGGCCAGCGATATTCGAGTTCGCGACCAGCCGCCTGCAGAAAACCGATGTCGAATGGGGCGTTGTGAGCAACGAGAACCGTCTCACTTTCTGGCCCACAGAACTCCAGGAACGTGGGAAATACCTCGTCGATAATGGGTGCTAAGCGAACCATCTCATTGTCTATGCCGGTTAATTCAGTGATAAAAACCGGAATGGGTGCAAGTGGATTTACAAAGCTCTTGAACTCTCCAAGTACGACTCCGCCACGGACCTTGACGGCTCCAATCTCGGTGATGACAGCTCCGGCATGAGGACTGCCTCCGGTGGTTTCGAGATCGACTACTACAAAGGTCGTCTCGTGCAGGGCCAGGGAATCCATAAGAGTTAAAGGCTACGCGATTTGACCGACATTGATCATCGGAGCATAAGCCCAAGTACAAAGATAATTACAATCGTAAAAGGGAGAGTCTGCATCAAGCCACGGAGTGTCGAAGCTGTGGCAGCCGGTCCAAATCTCTTGTGGTTGAAAGCGCCGAGCACTGAGGCAATGACGGGGTAGGTCGAGAGCGCGCCTGCCACTTTCGCTCCGACGTGTGGTGCCAGAGCGCTAAGCCCAATCAGCAGTGCAAGAGTCACCAGAATCCGGACGGGAAGTTCCCATCGCGGAGGAGTGATTTTCTGTTCGGGGAGCCTTGAATGCGGCCACCATTTCATTGCGATAAGCCAGGTAAGAACCAGAGCGACGGTGCTTATCCCGAACGGAACTTTTACCTGCGTCACGAGGTAGCCGGTTATTAAACAGGCGGACGTTCCAATCACTATGGCAAGGTGCCAAGGTGCGCGCAGCGATGCATACGCATATACCCAGCAGAAAACTATGAGCGCAATCTGACCGAGTAATATTCCGCGGACTGTATGACCGGCAAAGGCAACCCCCTCTTGGATTCCGATGACCAAGATGAATGGTCCGGTTGTGATGGGGAGTCCGATCAACCAACCGCCGAATCGGTCGCCAAATCTTCTTTGTAGGTAACTCACAGAGAGCACCATCACGGGGGCGATTATGACCTTGATCCAGAAGAGAGTTGTAAACATTATGGTGGACGATACCCGAGTACTGCACTTAAATAGGGGCATGACTACGACTAGTGCACCGGCTGGATGGTTAGAGGACTATTTCTCGAAGGGGAATGAGCACGCTGATATTGGAATCATCTTTGTGCATGGATTTACCGGCTCGCCAGCTTCTATGCGGCCGTGGGCTGCATATTTTGAAGAGCGGGGTTACACCGTCTCGGTAGTACGACTACCCGGCCACGCAACTAAGTGGCAGGACCTCAATGAGGTGAAGTGGCAAGAATGGCCGGCTCGAGTGCAAAGCGAAGTAGATAAGTTTAAGCAGATCTGCAAGAAGGTCTTCGTCTTCGGACTATCAATGGGTGGCGGCACAACTCTCAATATTGCCGAGAAGAATGATCTCGCGGGCATCTGCTTGGTTAATCCGATGATTCATATACCCGGGTTCCTCATCAAGATCGCGCCACTAGTAGCAGTTGTGCAACCCGGTCGATCATCAGTCGGCGATGACATCAAGAAACCCGATGTAACCGAATGGGGTTACGACGTACTCCCGACCAAAGGCGTCGTCCAGCTCAACAAGATGCTGAAGGAAACTCGCGCGAACTTGAGTTTGGTGAAGTGCCCTACATTGCTATTCCATAGCGTGGATGACCACGTTCTCCCTATTTCAAATTCAAATATCATTATGTCGGAAATCGAAAGTATTTCCGGGCAGAGAATCGAACTGACCAACAGTTTTCACGTGGCGAATTTGGACTATGACGCACCCTTGATCTTTGCCAACTCTTTAGCTCACGTCGAACAGTGGAGCTAAACTCGAATCGTCTCCTTGTGAGATGTAATCGAATCTAAGAACTCTAAGTGAGGCACTCGTCCTATGCCAACTGTTTGTGGAACGACTAAATAGCCATCTTCCATGACAAATGGATCGGTTATGTCTTGATGGTAGAAGCGACTGGACGCAGATGTGTCACCAGGGAGCGTAAATCCTGGCAGCGCTGCGAGAGCTACATTAGCTGCGCGACCGATGCCGGTCTCTAACATTCCTCCGCACCAGACAGGAATCCCCTCATTCAGACAGAGATCATGAATCTTTACCGCTTCTAGATATCCACCGACGCGACCTGGTTTGATATTGATGACTGTTGTCGCCTTCAGGGCGAGAGCATCTTCAGCGGAACGTAACGAGGTGATTGATTCATCGAGGCAGATAGGTGTTTGTACCTGTTTTGCCAGGAGTGCATGACCCAAGATGTCGTGTTCATCCAACGGTTGTTCAATGAGTAGGAGCTCGAATTGATCGAGCTTGGACAGTAACTCTCCATCACTTCTGCTGTACGCCTGATTGGCATCTACTTGAAGAGGGATATCCGGCCAATTTTTACGGACTTCAGCAACAGGATCGATATCCCACCCCGGTTCAATCTTCAACTTGATTCGTTTATATCCATCAGCGATGTAGCCGCTCACCTCTTCAATGAGTTGCGGAATGTTCGGCGCTATTCCCACCGAAACTCCGCAGGGAATTTTGGTCTTATTGGCACCAAGGAAATCGGCGAGACTCCTCTTTTCGATATGAAGCTGGGCATCGAGCAGAGCGGTTTCTAAAGTTGCCTTGGCCATGGGGGAGCCCAAGAAAGGAGCGAGAAGCGGCGCGACAGATTCAGCTGATATATCCCCAGCCTGTAAGAGTGTGGGAATCAAGAAACGGCGCATCAGATCAAGAGAACCGGCTACGTATTCAGGGGAGTAAAGCGGCTCGGACATTGCAACACATTCGGACCATCCAACGATTCCATCGCTAGTAGTTACTTTGAGAATCAAGACCTCGCGAGCAGTTTGCGTACCAAACGAAGTCCTAAAAGGTCGAACCAACGGTAAGTTGATGGTTCGTAATTCCAATTCGGCAATCTTCATCTCTACTCCAATACATATTCATTATGCGCGGAAAATCCGATGACCTTTTTGCCTACTGCGAAACCGTCCATAAATGCGGTGCGTACTTGCGATCGATAGCGCTGGCTTAGTTCAGGGTCAGAGTGGCGAATCTCCATTATGTCGAGGGGGAGTGCTATCAACTCTGCATCAAAAGGTGGATCAACGATCTCGGTGCGCGGTGCTGGTTGATCAGAACGGGTATCCCAGCGCACCATCAGTCGATCAGATTCATCTCCGCTGTTCAGGTCATCTGCCATATTTCCGTAGAAGTTGGGATGGTAGGAAACGATATCCGCGCCGAGCTTCAAAATATTGAGTCTGGCATTGCGTCTCACTAGGGGATCGAAGGTCCACGTTATGGAGTTATATCCACGTTCTTTTGCCCACGCCCACTGATGCATCTTGACTGCGGTTCCGAGCCCGAGATCACGATGCGTATCTATGAATGCCGTCATATGAGAATGCAGGTGAATTTCCGGTTCGATCGCTGGAAATGCAAATGAGGCACCAACAACTATGGAGCCATCAAATACACCTACAAGGTAACTGCCGCTGTGGACCATCGCCTGCAATAAATTCGAAGTTATCTGCGTTTCATTTGCCGCCGGCCAGACTGAATCGAAGATCATCCGCGCATGAAATTGCTCTTCAAGGGTGTGCAGTTCGCGGATCTCGATCATTGTGAAATATTACTTGGCATTTGCACATTCGGGGTACCTTTAACCAGTGAACGCGAGCCTGCAATTATTAGCCATCGTTCCGGCTTTCGCGCTGACAGCGCTCTTGCTCGCGATAGTCCCTGGTCAAGGTGTCGCGATGGTATTGCGACAAAGTTTGGTGGGCGGCAGGCGGGCGGCGTTCTTCTCCGTCTTTGGAAATTCATCGGGTCTGATTGTGTGGGGGACGCTCTCCTCGGTCGGTCTCTCAGCGGTCTTCGCAAAATCTCATACGGCGTTTAATATCCTCAAATATGTTGGAGTTCTCTTCCTGTTGGGGTTAGCAGTACAAACTCTCATTCAATTGAAGAATGAATTTGGTAAGTTTGATGTGCAGAGCGGGGCCAAGACAAAAGCTGGACCGGCATTTCGCTTAGGTCTATTTACCAACCTAACAAATGTAAAGGCCGCGGTCTTTGCCGTCGCATTCATTCCACAATTTGTTCCAAGCGATTTCTCTCTTGGGCTAGGAATTTTCATCCTCTCCTGTGTTCAGGCAACTGTCTCGCTATCTTGGTATACCTTTCTCATTCTTGCAGTCGACAAGTCTGCGGTATTCCTGGCTCGACCAAAGGTGCGCCGGATGCTGACGGGGATATCCGCGGCGGGAATCATTTTGCTAGCAGTGGGTTTGTTGCTTTCTCACCCTAGGTAAATTAGAGGGCAGACATCAGGTAATTGACCACATCGGCCGATGTCCACGATCCACCATGGAGCTCGCTTAGGTCTGCTGCGCCGGACAAATCTGAACCCAGAGTAAGAAGAGCCGGTTCGTGATAAGTACCCCAACGCACCTGGCCCAGACCGATATTCGCCATAAGGGCGTTACAGAGACACTTTACGTTTTCGGCTTCTCCGACTGCGCCTCCCTTAAATTCGAAAGTCTTAATCGGCTCTGCACTACAGCGATATCCGATGCCACCGTCAGGACGAAGGAAGGGGGAACGCAAATATCCGAGATCACATTTGCGATTGCGGGCCTGGTAGACCTCTGTATCGGTGGCCGTGCCATTTATTTCGACTACCTTGAAAGGAAAGCCCGTAGAAGAGGTCTTTGGTTCGGTGCGAATCTCCAGAGTTCCTTCGCTGAGTGACATGAGAACTTCGCTACGTAGATCCTCCGTGATCCCGGATTCGGTGGAGAGAGCGAAGAGCGATCCAACTTGTACACCGGCGGCACCTAAATCCAGCGCCTCCTTCACCTTTGCAGGAGTTCCGTAACCACCCGCTAACCAGAAAGGAAGTCCAACGGCCTTCACCTTCTCGAAATCTGCGAGATCCTTATCGGTAAAAGTTACTTGCCCATCTTCGCCGATATGTTCTTTGCTCCGCGGTGGGGCGTTGTGACCGCCAGCAGTAGGACCTTCTATAACAAATCCATCAGGGCGAGTAACTTCATCGCGGGCGAGATAGTTAGCCAAGATGTGGGAGGAGACGATCGCCAAGAATTTTGGGCGATGCAACGCTGAGTAGTCGACTCCCTTAATTACGCCAGGGTCGAATGATAAGAGGTGTGGCTTATCGGCACCCTCAACCTTAATCTTGAATTGAACGCGTTCCCCCGTCAAGAGATCCGAAATTAACTTAGGGATATCTGCAGGTATTCCAGCGCCCATCAAGATGTAATCAATATCGGCGAGGATGGCACCATAAATTGATGCAGGAGTGGCCAATTGAACTTTCTCAAGGAAATTGATTCCGATTAATCCCGTGGTGTGGCGTTTAGCAAGAGATACTTCAACGAAATTGGCAGCGACTAATACCTTGGATGCAAAAGGGGTCGGACTCAAACTCAACTTAGGAACGTCGAGATAACTGGAGTCTTCCTTTCGACCACCCGGGATATAAAAGCGATCGAGTATCTCTGCAACGGTTTCTTGATCAGGAAACTTCTCTAGTGCCCAACGAATTTCTCCATCGAGATCGCCATCTTGCAACCGCCTGGCAAAGACCGAATCAATCGCGGTTCCAGATACAACGCCGAGATGACCCATGTGTGCAACAGCTCTAGCCATCTGCACTGATGAAACACCGATTCCCATGCCACCTTGAATGATGACAGGCAGTTTTGCATCGTCGCGGTTATTCACAGCAGAAATCTAACCCCGCAAAAAGGGCTACTGATAAGTACGGCTGGGGGCAGCACTCAAACGGAGTTGGCAGTGGTAATCGCCCATAGAACACAGATGATGATTCCACACGCTGATAAAACCGTTTCTAAAGTAATGCGCTCATGGAGAAAGAGCGCTGACCAGCCCAGCGTCATGATCGCCTGCATCTGTTGTACTTGTGACCCGTGAGCCACACCGAGATCTTTCAGGCCGCGATACCACGCGAAGAATCCTAGGTACATGGAAGAGAAGCCAATTCCTAAGAGACCTAAAAGCGCGTTCCAATGAAACTGATATAGATGTTCAGTATGTTTGAAAGTTAAAAGCGCTCCAACAATGCTTATTGGTATGGCGATGATGACCACCCAGGAAATGACCTGCCAACCGGGCATGTGCTTGGTCAGGCTCGCTCCTTCGACATAACAGAAAGATGATCCCAATACCGCTGCCAGTGTGAGCAGATCAGCTACGCCGTTCTCACCTTTTGCGCCACCGCGACTCAACGCGAAGAGAATAAGAAGTAGCGTTCCGAGAGAAGAGGCGATCCAAAATTGCGTCCCGACTTTTCGTTTGGTTTTTATAACCGACATGATCGCAGTTACTAACGGCATAACCGCGGCGATTACCGCTACATGTGCTGAAGTCGAACGTTGCAGCGCAAGGGCGATAAAGATCGGCCAGCTAAATGCTCCACCGATTGTTACGAAGATCATCGGACGCCAGAGCGCACGCGGAAGACTCAAAGCACCGGCACGAGCCATCAGCGGAATAGCGAGAGTTCCAGCAATTAGCGGTCGGGCAAATGCTGTAAATAGCGGGTCATACCCTTGTAGAGCCAACTTGGTGAGGGGGAGCGAAGCGGAGAAGAGAAAGACTCCGAAGAATGCATATGCCAAACCTGACTTTTGGATCTGAGTCAGTGTCATTTGGTATTAGACTGACTCAGTAATTTAGTTTGTAAATTTTCTTTAACGGCCGGCCACTCTGATTTCAAAATTGAGAAATATGCAGAGTCACGCCAAGAGCCGTCTGGCCGAAGCATGTGGTGGCGCAGAATGCCTTCGAAGGTTGCGCCCAAGCGCAAGATCGCGGCGCGCGAGCGTTCGTTCATGGAGTCGGTTTTTAAGGTAACTCGTTCGACCTGTCGAACGTCGAATGCTTCAGTCAACAGCACGATTTTGGCTTCGGTATTTACAAAGGAGCGCCAATATTCCTTAGCGTAGAAAGTAGAACCGATCTCCAGCGAGTTATGGATGGGGTTGAGATCAAGAAAGGAGGAAGTCCCTATCGCCAAACCCGAAGATTTAAGAATGACTGCATAGGCGATTCTGCTTCCCGAGTCGGTGTCTCGAATGAACCCTTCCAGAACTGGGACGAGATCATCCACGGATTTGGGCGCAGTAAAAGGTAGCCAGCGATAGATATCGGGATCTGTCCCGAGGGCTGCGAAGATTTCCGGGATTCTCTCCGCCGTCAGAACATCGAGTCGCAGATGCTCTGATTCCATGGGAAGACATTAGTAGAACGGCAAGTCACTTTGGGCGATAATTCCTCCATGACCCAACCCTCTACGCTCAAAACCTTCCTGTGGTTTAGCGATGGTTTACAAGAAGCTCTAATTTTCTACAAAGAGACATTTGGCAATCACATGCGCGTCGCCGCGGAGAACCTCGTTAGCCCCGAACTTTTCACCGCTGACTTCGCAATCTACGGACATGAGTTCATAGGAATGAATACTCCAGGCGGTGATCGTTTCAATAACGCAATCTCACTCTCTATCCAGGTTGATGGGCAAGAAGAGACCGACCGACTATGGGATGCGATCACCACCAATGGAGCTCCCGGCAGGTGCGGCTGGTGCACCGATAAGTGGGGAGTCAGTTGGCAGCTAACGCCATTACAGATGCGTGACTATGTCGGACACCCTGATGGGGAAAAGGCGCAACAAAATTGGGGAATATTGCGGGGGATGACGAAGATCCAACTCTCTGAATTCATCCACTAACAATTAGCGCGGGCGATCAGAGAGTTGCTATTTGCTCGGCGATAATTTGCGCGTCTTCATAATCTGTTTCAAGAGCCAATGCTTGTAGTGAAAGATCTTTGTAGTGGTCAAATTCCGCCAGATTCCCGGCGCCTTTGTAGGCTCTGGCGACGCCTTCATTGAGGCTCGCTTCAAGCCAGGCGGGGAAATCTTTTTGGCTATGTGCAATTGAACTAAGGGCGAACTCTAGAGCCAGTTTCGGTTCACTCAATAAAACATATACCCGACTTACCAACCAATCCGATATGGCGAATTCTTGCTCACCACCAGCTAACCTCCAGTAACGCCGCGAGACCAAAGCACTCTCGAGTAATTCATGATCTTCTTCTGACGTTCTGGAAGAGTGGAGCAGGTCTTGCGCGCGATTGTAATTGGAGATCGCTTTTGCTCTATCTTCGCTGGTAGTCATGCAGCCCCTGTCAGATTTTGCAAAATGGTACACGCAAAATTTGCAGAAATGGGGTCTGCACCTATTGTCCAAACATGTCGAGTTGATTTACCCTCCAGTATGGGTTTTCTTCTTAAGGGCAAACGTGGCGCCGCAATCCCCTCTGCGATCTTTTTCGCAATCTGTTTTACCTTGCTTTCCATCGCAGGCAGCCTCTTCCTCTCTGTTGGAATGGGAAACCCCGTTAATAAGGTGACCAATTCGTTGCTCTCAAATACAACTTTCAAGCACGATGCAGGCGACTACTTTGTTTCCAAG
>CAIPQX010000175.1 GCA_903867285.1 uncultured Actinomycetes bacterium
GAATTAAGGCCCGTCTCTCTGTAACGACACCTAGTGGCTCATAGGTGGCGTTCAGAACCAAAGTTTGTGGCACTGAACTTGCTCCCTAGAAAGCAGCGCGTGGCTCGCGCCGTTAGGCGAAATCTTGCCCTACATCCCGCTAATTTGCTGGATATTTGCCACCTATTTTCCGCGTCTCGCGTGAACTTTAAGCGACCATTGAGTGAGAAAATCGCTTATTCGGCTTGGTTCACCATTGAGGCCGCCGCGTATTCCATATAACTCCATAGTTGGGCTTTGACTTCTGGTGCCACTTCAATCTCATCGACAGCAGATTTCATACAGCGCAGCCAGGCGTCATGTTCCTTGATTCCAATATGGAATCCCGCATGGCGCATCCGCAAGCGAGGATGTCCCCGGGTCTCCTGATAGGTGGTTGGGCCACCCCAGTACTGCTCCAGAAAGAGCATGAGCCGTTCTGCCGCTTCTCCCAGATCGCTCTCGGGATACATCGGACGCAAAATCGGGTCGACTGTAACGAGAGCATAAAAATGCGATGCCAAATTCTCGAAGGTCTGGTGACCTCCGAGGGCCTCATAAAGATTCTGCTCGCTCATGGTTTATTTAATTCGCAACCACACAGCGGTATCGGTTTCGAGAATATCGCTTTGGATCGGATTAGATGACAACAACAATTCCCCAGCGGGAATCACGATCGCCTTTCCGAAGTTTACGTAGCAGGCAAATCCGCCAGCTCGCTGGAATGCGAGAACATCCGAGCCCGCTTCAATCCACTCCATAGTCCCATCGCCCAAACCTGATTCGGCATGACGAATTGCGAGTGCAGCGCGGTATAAATTAAGTGTTGATTCGGGATCGCGCTCTTGCAACTCAACAGCCAGAGTTCCCCAATGCTTTGGTTGTGGCAACCACGAATCGTTCTCGCCCAGCTTTGCATTATTGGAAAATCCATAAGAGCCAGCTACTTCGGCTTTCCACGGCAGTGGAACGCGACAGCCATCGCGGCCAGGATCGGTATAACCACTTAGTTTCCAACGCGGATCGGTTAAACGATCCTTTGGAATTCCCGTTGCTTCTGGAAGCGCAAGCTCTTCACCCTGATAAATGTAAGCGCCGCCAGGTAGCGACAACATCAAAAGCGCAGCAGCGCGAGCGCGCTTAGTTCCGCGCTTGATATCGAATTTCGAAGTATCGCCATAACGCTTGAGTGGTGAATCTACGCCGCCACCTTTAAGTCCCAGATCAAAGCGATTAACAGAGCGTGTGACGTCGTGGTTGTTCAAAACCCATGATGCAGGTGCGCCAGTTGTCGTTAATAGTTCGAATGACTCTTTGATGTTCTTCTTCAAATCCTTAACATCCCACTTGGAATCTAGGAAGTGAAAGTTAAAAGAGTTAGCGAGCTCGTCGGGGCGGATGTACTTTGGCAAGGACTCTTTGGAGACCCAGGCTTCTGCAACACCCATACGGTGACCCGGATAAGAATCAAAGATTTTGCGCCATGAACGATAGATCTCGTGCACGCCTTCTTGATCGAAGGACGGAGATTTCTGGGCGGTCAGGAGATCAGCCGAGAATAATTCATCGGGAAGACCTGCCTCCTTGATCATGCCGTGGGCTACATCGATGCGGAAACCA
>CAIPQX010000176.1 GCA_903867285.1 uncultured Actinomycetes bacterium
GAAGAGCGGGGTAATCCGCAGGGCTGAGGAGTTCGGGCGCGCCTTTCCGCGTTATCCGATAATTACTTCGTCAGCGACCAATAGCGTTTCGCAGTTAGCAGATGGAGCACATTTGGTTCTCAGCACTCCGGGAGTAGAGCCACGCGGAGAATATGCAGCGATAATCTTCTTAGATCTGGAAGGTCGACTTCTTCGCACCACGCTGCGCGCTACCGAAGAGCTGCGTCTACACATACTCCGCACCCTTTCTATGTTACGCGGCGGGGGAGAGGCCTACTTTGCGCTACCTCCTTCGGATCCCTTCTTGCAATCGATATTGCGGGGGAAACCGCTAGGGGCAGCAGAGCGTGAAGTGACTGAACGAGATGCTGCGCATCTTCCTCCAGACTATTGCGCGGTGATTATTTCTGGAGAGCGCGTTGAGAACCTAAAAGAAGTACTCAGCAACGTTCCCCGCATTGAATTACTTGGTCCATTTCTTCGCAATGGGAAGAAGACGATCTTGGTGAAAGCGCCGCTCGAAAGTCAGGGAGAAATCGTTCAACTTCTCTCACATGTCAATCGCGTCAATAGCATGCGTAAAGAGCCGCTTCTGGCCTATCAGATCAACCCGTATTCTCTGAATTGAGCCACCCACTAGTAGACTGAGCAAATGTCTATTCAGCCGATTCGCCTCTTTGGCGATCCAGTACTGACGACGCCCGCCACGCCCGTTGAGACTTTCGACAAAGAACTGCGCACCCTGGTAAAAGATTTGATGGAGACGATGCACGACGCGCCTGGAGCCGGGTTGGCTGCGCCTCAGATCGGGGTACCACTACGCGTTTTCGTCTGGGATGTAGATGATGTTGAAGGTCACCTCGTTAATCCAACGCTCTCGCTCAGTGATGAACTGCAAGATGGCGAAGAAGGCTGCCTATCTTTCCCCGACCTACGATATGACACCCCTCGAGCGCAACGAGTCGTAGCCCGCGGTTTTAATATGCACGGAGAACCCATCGTCGTCGAAGGCACGGAGTACCTCTCTCGCGCGATCCAGCACGAAACCGATCATCTCGACGGAATTCTCTTTATCGATCGCATGCCGATCGACGCCCGGAAGATGGCGATGAAAGAGATTCGCGAGAGCGAATGGTTCGGTTCTGCTATTGCCCATGGTCGCGTACCCGTCATTAAGAGCTCCCCACATGCCACTCGTGGCTTAGGAATATAGGTCACCTTGCAGATATCAGTAGCTTCCTCCTCACTCATCGCTCTGCCAATCATCGAAGCGATCCTCGCCTCCGAGCACACGCTCGCCTCGGTCATTACAACGCCCGACAAGAAGGTCGGACGGGGGCAGGTCGAGACTCCAACTGAGTTGGCTCTCTGGAGTGAGCAACAGGGATACCTAGTTGCTAAGCCATTTGATACTCCCACCCTGAACCAGCACCTCTTGGCGGCACAACCTCAACTTATTATTACCATTTCTTATGGTCGGATGATCCCGGTCGAAGTTCTGCACGGCCCTAGGTTTGGTTGGCTCAACGTTCACTTCTCGCTCCTGCCACGCTGGCGCGGTGCCGCACCAGTTCAGTGGGCGCTTATGGAGGGTGACCCTGCGACAGGCATCTCGATTTTTAAACTCGATAAGGGAATGGATACTGGCCCGGTCTACCTCCAGGAGGAAGTTGAGATCGGACCTTCTGATACAACAACAGATCTACTCGATCGCATGAGTAAATTAGCGGGAACTCGCATCATGAACGTCGTTGCAGAAATTCGCAAGGGAATAAAGCCCACACCACAGCCCAATGCTGGAATTACCCTTGCTCCCAAAATTTCGAAAGAGATGGCGAAGTTAGATTGGAACTTAGGCGCAGATGCGATTATGCGCAAAGTTCGCGCGTTGGATGATCGCCCGGGCACCTGGTCAACATTCAATGAAGAGAGAATCGCAATTCACCGGCTTTCAGAATCACTTCTGCCAAATACTCTTAAAACACCTGGTGAGATTGCACTTGTCGAAAGTTCGCTCTTGATCCGTTGCCAAGACAGTACCTTGGAGATTTCCGAAGTAACACCGGCCGGCAAGA
>CAIPQX010000177.1 GCA_903867285.1 uncultured Actinomycetes bacterium
ATCCGCGACGCTTGGCGAGGCTAACAATGGTTTCTAAACGATCTGCGGCCATGAGTGCTCCTTTAATCCGGCTGGCTGTCGGCTATCTTGCTGGTCGCAAGGAGCGTTAGTTTACCGCGTTAGATCGTCCTTGATCATCGAGTAGACCGCGTCGTCAGTGAGAGCACCATTGTTGAGGAATCTGCGCCGTAGTTCGCCCTCAAAGGTAAATCCCGCCTTCTCGGCGGTGCGGCGCGAGCCAGCGTTGGCGGTATCGGCTTGAATTTCGATCCGCTCAAAGCCATATTGTTCGAGCAAGAACTCCCCCAGTTGCGCGAGCACCGCGGGCATGATTCCTTGGCCGCGATGAGCCGGAATCGTGGCAAATCCAATTTCTGTGGCTTTGAGTTTCCAATCAGTGGAATGGCAGGCCAGCATCGCAACAGGAACCCCATCGCGTTCGACTACCCAATTGATTCCCGTGCCATTTCGCACCATCGCCTTAAATCGTGCGAGAGTGCTCGTAAATTCCTTTTCGCCAAACTCCGCTGGAACGCTCATCCACTTTTGCACCGCTTCGTCGTTCCAGAACGGGATGAGCCAGGTGCTATCGGCCTCGACAAGTTGGCGCAGTGTGAATTCACCGAGTTGTAAATCTTTGTGAGTAAAGCGTTGCATCAGCGCCTTATCGTCCATCTGCCAACCTTGGATATATTCCAAAAATTGATAGCCGGTGCGCCGATAAAGCGGCTGCCCTGCATTAGAGGCCTGTAGAACAACTAGATCATCGCCCAGCGCTGCATGGGTAGCAAAGACCCAGCGCATTAGTTCATCGCCATAACCTTTGCGTTGATGCTCCTTTGGCGTCGCCACATCCCAGCAACCTAAGAATGTACCGATGCGCATGAAGTGAGAGGTACTGACGGGAACGCCGTTGTCGAGCAGGTAATACCGGAAGGAGTCAGCAATACCCAATGAGTTTTCTGAATAACTTTCGACGAGTTCTATCGGCATCTCAAACCCATCGGACATAAGGACTTGAATTCTTTGCAAATCTTCTGCGTTGACAACCCGCTTCACTTCCAGACCGGGGCGCAACTGATGCTGATCCTTGATTGGATCTAGTGCGTACCCCATGAGGGGCACAGCTCCTCTATTAACGTAACCTTTAGTTTTTAAGGTCTCGCCGTGAACAAGCGCTGCGCCACCCAGGAAGACGGTGTGAACCAGTCCCAACTCGTAGAAACGTTCAAGCGCTTTTTCAAAGATCTCGGGATCCCCGTTGTAAATAGAAACTTGGTTGAAGAAGGCAACCTCAAATCCCGTGGTGAACCAATGACAGTTATCTTCTACCCCTGCGTGAAAAGGCGAACCCTCTTTTTCTAGAACCTTGACGGTGCCATGGAAGAGTTCGCGTACTCGGTCTAGAGAGAAACCAGTCTTGCCGACATTGGTGTCATACACCCGATCATTTAAAAGTGACATTCGATCCTTCTCTCGCAGTTATAAAAGCAAACGGGGCTGCCCTCCGAAAAGGAGAAGTAACCCCGCTTGCTTAATGCCTAGTTAGTATAAAAGGCCGTACTACTTAACTTCAAAGAAAATCGAAGCCGACTTTCCCATCAATTTAGGATTTGCTTGCCACGCAGCTTGCTTTGCCTCAAAGGCCTTATCGTCATCAAAGCTATCTGCAAATGCACCCCATGCGGCAGCGCTGGGGAAAATTGCATCTACAACAAATGTTCCTAAGTTTGCGCCGATGTAACCTTCGCGCACATTTACCTCTGGAGCACCTTTTGCCAACATGGCAGCTTTAAATTCCAAAACGCGGGCCTTAACTTCTTCCCACTTCTTTCCTTCTAGGCCTTCGTATGTCCATGATTCAATAAACTTAGCCATATTCGCGTCCTAACATTTGACGGTCATCGTTGACCGCCTTCGAACAGTAGGAGTGATGGCCCCTCTATACAAGGGATTAATAAACTTATTATTTAAATCAAGCCCCGCCGGAGACGACCGCCCACATGATCAAAACACCGGCGATAGTCGCGAGCAAAGTCCAGCGCGATGGGTGACGCGAATGCGCTTCCGGCAAGATATGTGATGTGGCAATATAAATTACAAAACCGGCGAAGAGCGCGAGATAGAGCGCAATCCAATTGCTACCAAATGCGACATAAGAGCCAACAGCCGCGCCACCAATGCGACCAATGGCATCGACTATCAAGAGTGCGCGTGCCTTCTGTGTCCACCTCTGCTCTTTGATGAGGAATGTAACAGTATTTAATCCATCGCTAAATGCATGGACCATGATCGCCGAGAAGACAGCTAAGCCAAGTGAACTTGATACTTTAAAGGCAGCGCCTACTCCCAAACCATCTGCAAAGACGTGGCCAGCCATAGCAAGGCCAGCGAGCCGTCCTGCATAGTGGTGGTGATCATTATCGTGATGCGAGTCAAAGGGTTCGTGGGTTGCAAACCAGCGCTCTGAGATGTGCAGAATTAAAAACCCTAGGACAATCATTAAACCAACAGAGCGAACTCCCCCGAAGGTGCTGGAGTTATTAACAAATATTGTTGGAAGGAGATCGAAGAAGACCAAGCCGAGCATCAACCCCGCCGCCAGGCCCAGAATGATGTGGGTGCGATCGCGAATCTTGACCGCTAAAAACCCGCCCAGACCAGTCGCCAGCGAGGTAATGGCAGCTAGCAGTAGCGCTTTATGCATGACGTGAGTCTACTTCAAGCGATACCGGAATCATCACGCTTTGCCGAACCTACGATCACGCTGGTTATAGATCTCGATCGCTTTCCAGAGCGTGCTGCGATCTACATCGGGCCATAAGACATCCATAAATACCATCTCTGCATAAACCGACTGCCACGGCAGAAAGTTGGAGGTCCGCTCTTCGCCCGATGTACGCAAGAAGAGATCAACATCGCTCATCTGCGGGTTGTACATAAACTTCTCTAAAGTTTTTTCGGTGATGGAATCTGGATTGATCTTCTTGGCTTTTACTTGATCGGCGATGAGTTTGATGGCATCCACCAACTCAGTTCGTCCACCATAATTGACGCACATATTAAGAGTGAGAGTTTTATTGCGCTTGGTTAGCTCTTCAGCTTCTTGCAACTCATTAATCACAGACTTCCAAAGCCGACCGGGTTTACCTACCCAGCGCACCCGTACTCCGAGCGCATGCATCTCATCACGCCGACGACGCAATACATCGCGGTTAAAGCCCATCAAAAACTTTACCTCTTCGGGGCTGCGCCGCCAGTTCTCGGTAGAGAATGCATACGCACTAATCTCTTTAACACCAATTGCGATTGCACCATGGACAACATCGAGCAGAGCTGCCTCGCCGGCTTCATGCCCCGCAGTGCGCGGTAGTCCGCGCTTCTTGGCCCAGCGACCATTGCCATCCATCACGATCGCAACGTGGTTTGGAACGTTGTTGACCTTAGGTGGCTTGGGTGTACTCACTGTCAGATTCTCTCAACTAATGGCAGGCTCCGTAGACCACGTTCTAGGTGCCATTGCAGGTAGGCCGCGATCAGGCCAGATGCTTCGCGGCGATAGCGCTGCTCGCTGGCAGAGGCAAAGTCCCAATCCCCGCTCAAAAGTTGTTGCATAAGAAGAAGGGTCTCGGCGTGTGGAGTAGGCGCCGCACTCGGTTTGCAGTTGTCGCAGACGCTGCCACCGCCAACTAGTGAGAAATAGCGATGTGGCCCTGGTGCGTCACAGCGCGAGCAATTAGATAGTGACGGCGCATAACCTGCTACAGCGAGTGAGCGCAGCAAGAAGGCGTCGAGAATAAGAGAGGCATCGTAGGTTTCGTTGGCCAGCGCTTTTAGCGCTCCTACTAATAGTAGGTACTGTTGCAGAGCGGGCTCGTGTTCGTGCGATACAAAGCGTTCGGCCGCTTCCAAGATCGCCGAGGCACAGGTCCAGCGTTGATAGTCGAGTGACAGAGTGTCGCCATAGTTTTCGATGCTGACGGCTTGCGTCACCGTGTCCAAGTTACGCCCGGAATACAACTGCAGATCGACATGCGATGCCGGCTCTAAGCGAGCGCCCCATCTGGATTTGGTGCGACGCACGCCTTTAGCTACAGCGCGGATCCGCCCATGTTCACGGGTGAAGAGGGTGATGATGCGGTCAGCCTCGCCCAACTTCTGGGTGCGCAGAACGATCGCTTGATCGCGGTAGACCGACATGGGGTCACCGTATCGCGGACTACTGTCGCAAGCCGCGATTTACCGCTGAGACAACGG
>CAIPQX010000178.1 GCA_903867285.1 uncultured Actinomycetes bacterium
CAAGAGTCCACGACGGTTGTGGTGGTCATGCTTATTAGTCTTGAGGTGTTCGGTAATCTCTTCGATTCGGCGCGAGAGCAGGGCAATCTGTGCCTCTGGGCTTCCTGTGTCAGTCGCGGATGCGCCGTACTTTGTGATGATTTCTAGTTTCTCTGCTGGCTTTAACGCCATGGTGGTGCTCCTTTGACTTTCACGAGGGCCTCGGTGTGAATCACGAAGGCGCGCTTTCTCGTTTGTAGGCGAAGGTTATCAGCGAGGCACCTGCGGGGAGAAATCGGCCCCATTTCACGCGGGGATTGTGGCCCTCTGGGCTTAAGCGGTGAGCGCCTTTGCCAGAATGCAATCCTGCTTCATTTGCACCAAAAGTGGCTCGAGGCCAGCGAATTTCAGGGTGTCACGGAGGCGAAATCCGATTTCTAACTTTGCCTCCTGGTCATACAAATCCAGGCCGATTTCATCGATGGCATATGCCTCTACCTGACGACCGCGAACTCCGGGGAATGTCGGATTCGTACCGACAGATATTGCGGCTTGCCAGCGGTTATCCCCTACGGAGAGCCAGCCGGCATATACGCCATCGGCCGGAACCGTTGCATTCTCTGCCAATTGCAGATTGGCAGTTGGATAACCAATTGTTCGCCCGCGCGCTTCGCCGTGGACAACCGGACCTTTGAGATAGAACGAGCGCGTTAATAATTCGTTGGCCCGTTCGATATCGCCATCAACGATAAGCGTTCTAATACGAGTGGATGAGATGGCGCTACCTCGATCTTCTTCGAGTTGCACTGCGCTTACTTTGAATCCATCCGCATGCGCTTTAAGGTATTCAACGTTTCCCGCGGCTTTATGGCCAAATGTGAAATTTGCGCCGACAGTGACATGGGTGGCCCCCAGTTCTTTCACCAAAATATCTCGAATGAACTCATCTGGTGACTTAGCGGCAAACTCTCTCGTAAAAGGAAGGACAACAACATGTGCTGCGCCATTCGCTTTGAGAAGCGCAATTCGATCTGCGAGCGATACCAGCGCAGATGGGGTGCGTTCGGGAGCGAAGATTGATGTGGGATGTGGATCGAAAGTTAGTACTGTAACCGGGCCGTGCTTCGCTGCTTCAGCCAAAATCTCTTGGTGGCCACGATGCACTCCATCGAATATCCCAATCGCCACTGAGCTCATGACGCTGATTCTTTCATGGAAACCATGATTGGTGTCGCGAGATTTCTCTCCTTGAAATCTCGATTCTCCAGGAGGGCCACAAATGTTCCATCCCCCGCCAATCCGGCGTGCGGCCCCGCGGAAGAATTTGCGCTAATAGTGCGCCCAAATGAGATTTCGCTGAGTTCTTCTGGTGCCAAGTCGCGCACCGGCAAGATTCGAGAGATTCCCGCTGCGGTTGAGATGGGGGTGACATCTTCCCAACCCGCACATTCTGCAATCTCAAATGGCGAGACCAGGGTGCGGCGTAGAGCGGTGAGATGTCCACCAACTTCTAAGGCGTTTCCTAAGTCACGGGCGATGGCCCGGATATATGTTCCCGCGGAACAGATGACGGAAACTTCTATCGAAATTTCCCCACCGCCCCGATTGATCGAATGAATCTCCATGGAGCTGATGGTCACTTCACGCGACGGTAGTTCAAACTCCTCGCCCGCTCTGACTCTCTCATGGCCCGTCTTGCCTGCAACCTTAATCGCGCTGACAGAACTGGGGCGCTGTGAAATCGTCCCCACCATCTCACCGAGAACGCGCGCAATCTGCGCATCCGTTACCTGGGCCAGAACTTCGGGCGCAGCGGTGTTCAAGAGTTCGCCTTCGCGATCATCAGTAACAGTTGATTTTCCCAGCGCGATAGTCGCGCTATATCCCTTAGTTCCATCTACTACATATTGAAGCAGCCTGGTCGCGTTACCCAATCCAAGTACCAATACGCCGGTCGCCATCGGATCAAGTGTTCCCGCGTGACCGACCTTCTTAGTTCCAAATCGGCGGCGAATTCTTGCGACGACATCATGGCTCGTCATTCCACTCGCCTTATCAACGAGCAGAAAGCCATCCATGGATTAAGTTGATTTACTCAGAGATCTTGTAAGGATCTGCATCGCCAATCGGCGTCGCGCCTTCACGCAACTTCGCCAATTCGGCATCTGCGGCGCGAACAGAGGACATCAGATCATTCATCGCTGTTGCCGACTCTTGCAGGCCATCAGCAAAGAATTCAATGCTCGGAGTAATTCGTAGCCCCAACGCACTTCCTACTTCGCGTCGGATCAACCCTTTAGCCGATGCCAAGGCCGCTGCGGTTCCTGATTGTGCCTCTTCATCACCAAGCACTGTATAAAAAATGGAGGCTTGCTGCAGATCACCAGTAACGCGCACATCTGTAATCGTTATAAAACCCAGGCGAGGGTCTTTAACCCGCGCCTCTAACGTTGTAGCGATCACCTCTTTAATGCGATCCGCGACCTTGAGTGCACGATTTGATGCCATAGTTAAGCTCGCTTCTTCTCGCGAATCTCAAATACCTGGATGACGTCGCCAACTTCGAGATCCTTGTATGAACCGAGTCCAATTCCGCACTCGTATCCATCCTTGACCTCAGTTGCATCATCTTTGAAGCGGCGGAGTGAATCGATGGTGAGGTTCTCGCCCATGATTGCGCCATTGCGCAAGGTGCGAGCCTTGGCATTTCGACGGATGAATCCATCGAGCACCAAGCAACCAGCGATATTTCCCACCTTGCTCGACTTGAAGATGTCGCGTACTTCGGCGTTGCCGAGTACAACCTCTTCGTATTCCGGCTTGAGAAGTCCCTTGAGCGATGCTTCGATCTCTTCGATGGCTTGATAAATAACGGTGTAGAAACGGACTTCAACACCCTCTTGATCGGCGAAGATTGCGGTTTGTGGCTCTGGCTTAACATTGAAGCCGATAATGACGGCGGTTGATGCGGAAGCCAAGGTGACATCGTTCTTGGTAATAGCTCCAACACCACGGTGAATAACGCGCAGATCAACTTCGACGCCAACATC
>CAIPQX010000179.1 GCA_903867285.1 uncultured Actinomycetes bacterium
AGAGCGCTATGCCGGCTTCCCCGTGCGGATCGCTGGTCTATCGCGCTTCAATACCGCGAAAGACTCGAAGTAGATTCTCGAAGGGTTGGCCACTGGCAGCATCGACATCGTGATCGGTACCCATCGCTTACTCTCTAAAGATGTGATTTTCAGGGATCTCGGCCTGGTCATTGTGGATGAAGAGCAGCGCTTTGGAGTCGAGCATAAAGAGGAGCTCAAGAAGGCGCGAACGAATATTGATGTCTTATCAATGTCAGCAACCCCAATACCGCGGACCTTAGAGATGGCAATTACCGGAATTCGCGAGATGTCGAACATCACGACGCCTCCAGAAGAGCGCCACCCAGTTCTTACTTATGTTGGACCCTATGATGAAAAGCAAGTGACGGCTGCGCTACATCGCGAATTATTGCGCGATGGCCAAATCTTCTTCCTCCACAATCGCGTAGAGAGCATCGACCGCGTCGCGCTGCGCCTGAAAGAGTTAGTACCCGAAGCGCGCATACGAGTGGCGCACGGTCAGATGGGCGAGCGCGAACTCGAAGATGTGATCTTAGGATTTTGGCAACGCGACTTTGATATCTTGGTCTGTACAACAATCATCGAGAGCGGGATTGATATTCCCAATGCCAATACCCTCATCGTGGATCGCGCAGATGCCTTTGGACTTTCCCAACTGCATCAATTGCGCGGGCGCGTAGGTCGCGGGCGCGAACGGGCATATTCATACTTCTTGTACTCACCGGATAAACCATTGACAGAAGTTGCACACGATCGCCTCACCACCATTGCGACAAATACCGATCTGGGTTCTGGCATGCAGGTTGCCCTTAAAGATCTAGAGATTAGAGGCGCCGGAAATATGCTCGGTGGCGAACAATCGGGGCATATCGCCGAGGTGGGTTTTGATCTCTACATGCGTATGGTTGGTGAAGCAGTCGAGGATTTCAAGGTGGGATATGTAGATGTAAATCCCCGTATTAAAGAGTGCAAAGTTGAATTGCCAATTACCGCGCATCTACCCGTTGAGTATGTTCCTGCGGAAAGGCTACGACTAGATTTATATCGCCGCCTAGCCGATTGCGTTGATGGCGCAGGGCTCGCCGCGATCGTCGCTGAACTTCAGGATCGATTCGGGGAACTTCCTGAGCCCGCAAGCAGCTTGATTGAGGTAGCGCGAGTGCGAACCCTGGCTAAATCTAAGAATCTGACCGAAGTTGTCTGGCAAGGGAAGTTCCTCAAAGTGGCCCCCATAGTGCTTCCTGAGTCTGCCCAACTGCGTTTGCTGCGTACATATCCGGGCAGCCTTGTGAAGCAGGCGACATCTAGCCTCTTGGTGGCCCGTGATTCCGCCCCAAATTGGCTAGAAAATGCCTCGGTAGGCGATACTTCAGTCCTGTCCTGGACTATCGAAGTCCTGAACAATCTCTAGGGAGCTCCGTTGTGAAGAAGATAATTGCTGGCGTCATTGGCGCATTGGTTGTAGCAGGCGCAGGCGTAGGCCTCTGGTTCTTTCTAGATTCGTCGGTCGCAGCCGCCACCGTTGGCAAGGTCAAGATCAGCGCGAGCCAGGTTGATGGCACGGTTAAGGCCATTATCGCTGAGCGCAAGACCGTCTCGACGACTGGCATGCAGCTCGCCTTCGGTTCTTCACTGAACGCTGAAGCGCTCAACTATTACATTATCTCAACTCTTTTGGCTCAAACCGCAGCAGCTAACAACATCACTGTTACAGATGCACAGGTGAAGACGCGTGCGGCTTCAATCTTGACGCAACAGGGAAGCGCGGCGAAATTAAAGTTGGGCGAAGTTTCATCGAGCATCGCGAGTAAAGATTTCCCTGGTTATGTACGCGAGATTCTTTACGTCGAAGGTTTGACAGCGCTTGTCGAGAAGCAAGGCACTGCAGTTGCTGATTCGGGAACCGCGGTTCAGTCCCTGGTTCGTGCCGTTGCACTCAAAGATGGCGTCAAGGTAAATGCTAAATATGGAACATGGGATGCGACTCAGGTAACTGTCGTTCCACCAGCAGCAGATTCATCGACCACACCAGCACCAACAAAGTAGTCCTTCGGCGATCATGACCTCTGAGTTGGTTCGTCTGCAAGAGGTCATGCATCGTTTACGTTCCCCAGGGGGCTGCCCCTGGGATGCGGAACAGACCCATGAATCGCTTTTGAAATATCTCCTGGAAGAGTCCTACGAATTTTCTGAAGCGGTTGATGAGAAAGATCGCGTAGCAATGCGCGAAGAACTTGGCGATGTCTTACTTCAGGTCTACTTTCACTCTGCAATCGCGCAAGAAGATTCCGAAGATCCATTTACCATTGATGATGTGGCTCGCGGCATTTCGGATAAATTGATCCGTCGCCACCCCCATGTATTCACCGATTCTGATGTGACCTTTGACGATGTCTTAGAGAACTGGGAGAAGCAGAAGCGTGAAGAGAAGGGGAGAACTTCAGCTACCGATGGAGTTCCGCTGGCTCAACCAGCTATGGCGCTAGCCGCAAAATTGATCTACCGGGCAGATAAATATGGGTATTCACTTCCCGTTGCCCATCCCGTCACAATTGAGAGCAATACTGATGAGGCACAGCTCGGTGCACTGCTCCTTGGAATCATTGATCAGGCACAGAAATTAGGCATTGACGCCGAAATAGCGCTACGGACGGCTACCAAGGGCTATATCTCAGCGATCCGCGAGTACGAAGCCGAGGAGAAGCCTTGGGAGCCGACTCGCTAGAATTAGACCGATAACAACTAAAAGGAGAACCCTGTGGCACTGATTGATGCGGTACACGCTCGCGAAATTCTAGATTCTCGTGGAAACCCAACTGTAGAAGTAGAAGTACTTCTCGAAGATGGAACCAGCGCTCGCGCTGCCGTTCC
>CAIPQX010000180.1 GCA_903867285.1 uncultured Actinomycetes bacterium
ATCCGATATTCACCGAGCGCGCCGCCGATACATCTGTATTTCCCAATACAAATTCCGTTGACCCGCCGCCAATATCCACGACCAAGAAGGGTGATAACTCTTGACCCAGCTCTTTGGTCGCACCGAGAAATGACAGGGCGGCCTCTTCGGTACCCGGGATAACTTCTGGTGCAATTCCCAAAATATCTCGTACGCCATCAATAAAGAGATCGCGATTGGTTGCATCGCGCGTTGCGCTCGTCGCACAGAAGCGAATCTTCTCCACTCCTTTTGAACGAATGAGCGCGGCATATTCGGCGGTTACGGCCAAGGTACGTTCAATTGCTTCGGGAGCAAATGCCTTGTTCTTATCAACGCCCTGTCCTAAGCGCACCACGCGCATATCGCGATGAACTTCGCGGAAGTTATAGCCATCGACATCTGCAATAAGTAGGCGCAGCGAATTGGTTCCGCAATCTATGGCTGCTACTCGCATGGGCTGGTCTTCCACCAATCCGGGAGCGCTGCAAGTGCTTCATCGCCGAGTGGATTAACGCCGGGACCTGCTGCAAGAGAATGTGCAATAAGCGAGTGAAGACATTTCACGCGATCGGGCATTCCGCCTGCAGAAATTCCCGCAACTTCAGGTACATCAATTCCGAGCGCGGCCCGAGCGGCCATGTAATCATCGTGCGCCGCATGATATTCACCCGCGAGATCATGATCTGTTTCTAGGCGACTTTGCATCTCGCCCATCATTCCCGAGCTCTCAAGAGTTGAAATCGCTCCGGTAAGTCTGGGACAGGTGGCATAGTAAAAAGTTGGAAATGGAGTGCCATCGGAAAGTCGAGGAGGCGTCTCTACTACATCGGGTTTGCCACAGGGACAGCGGTGCGCAATTGCATGAACATCTCGGGGAGTTCTTCCCAGTTGCCATTCAATGGCAGTGAGATCTGAAGCGGTTGGTCTATCGGTCATTTACTTTGACTTGTGCTCGTAATAGTTGAAATCAAGCGTGAATACCAGGGAGTTCCGCCGGGAACTACTCCTTCGATCGGAGCAACGGGAACGGTTTGTGCCGCATCGGGAGCAGAATTTGTAAGAACCACATATTCACGCTCCCCGGGAAATACATAATGCAAACGAATTCTGGCCTGCGTAGCGACATATGCCGGATCGTTCCAGAGTGTTAATTCCTTCTCGGCTGCTTGCAAGGTTGCTTGCGAGGACGCGAGTTGGGCGCCATATGCGTTGATCTGTGCTTGTTGCGTGAAGTAACTATGCAGCGGCGGTGCCAGGGTAATCGCTAATACTAAAAGCACCGTGGCGAAGGCTAAGCTCCGCCCCGATATGCTTCTAAACATTTATAACCCTGTGAAGCTATCCATTAAAACGTGGGAATGCCCCGCGTCCCGCGAAGAGAGCCGAATCGTCTAACTCTTCTTCAATGCGAAGAAGTTGGTTGTACTTGGCTACGCGCTCGGTACGTGCTGGTGCGCCAGTCTTGATCTGACCGCACTCAAGAGCGACGGCTAAATCAGCGATGGTGGTGTCTTCGGTCTCACCAGATCGGTGTGACATCATCGTGCGAAATGCGTTGCGATGTGCAAGAGAAACAGCGTCAAGAGTCTCGGTCAAAGTGCCGATTTGGTTGACCTTTACAAGTAGCGCATTTGCGGCGTTCTCTTTGATACCACGCGCTAAGCGCTCTGGATTTGTTA
>CAIPQX010000181.1 GCA_903867285.1 uncultured Actinomycetes bacterium
AACCCAACTCATCGCATATTTGCCGTGGTTGCCACCGCAGGCACGACCAATCTCGGGATTATCGATGATCTCGACGGAGTTGGACTTGCCGCGATCGAACGCGATATCTGGTTCCATGTGGATGGCGCTTATGGATTGGCTGCTCTCTGTGCTCCTTCTGTACGCCCTCTATTTAACGGTGTGGAACGAGCGGATTCACTTATCGTTGACCCACATAAGTGGCTCTTTGCGCCTTTCGATGCCTGTGCTCTTATTTATCGCGACCCAACGATTGCGAAGCGTGCTCATACCCAGCACGCTTCATACCTCGATACGTTGGAAGATCCCAACGAGTGGAATCCATCGGACTATGCGATTCACTTAACGCGCCGCCCCCGTGGATTACCATTCTGGTTTTCGCTAGCGGCAAATGGCACCCGTGAATATGCAGAAGCGATGCAGCAAACCCTCGACGTCGCACAACACGCCGCCGACTTAGTACGTAGCAATTCCGACCTCGAATTGATTCAAGAGCCACAACTTTCTATCGTCGCTTTCAAGCGAAAGGGCTGGGCTGCGGCAGATTACGAACGCTGGAGCGATAAGTTGCTCGCTGATCAGATCGGTTTTGTAGTCCCATCAGCGCACAAGGGAGAGCCCATCTTGCGCTTTGCCATCGTGAATCCTTGGACAACCGAGCAAGATATCGCCGATATTTTGGCGACGCTTTAGTACTTAACGATCTAGGACGTTTTTGTTGCGATCGTATGTCTGTCCAGTGCGTTTGAATGCAATTGCGCTGAGGGCTTCCAGGACTACTCGATTAGCTAAAATCGCAGTGATATCTGCGGTATCGAAAGGTGGAGCGACTTCAACGACATCCATGCCAACGACCGGCAATTCTAAGCAGATACGGCGGACGCTCTCAAGAAGTTCGCGGCTGGTCATTCCACCAGGCTCTGGAGTACCAGTACCCGGGGCCATTCCAGGATCAACAACATCGATATCAACGGATAAAAAGACTCCATCGCATTCGTCGGTCAAAATCTTGAAAGATTCATCGAGGACGGCATCGAGTCCGCGATTATGAATTTCCGTCATCTCGTATGAACGCATCCCTTGATCGCGCATCCACTTCAGGGTGATGTCATCCGGCCAGTAGCCACGTAGGCCGATCTGCAAGAAACGATCCCCTCGAACTGCTCCGCTATTGATGAGTTGGCGCATCGGAGTTCCGTGACCCACCAGCGCACCAAATTGTGAATCGGCAGTGTCTGCGTGAGCATCAAAGTGCACCATGGAAATCTTGCCCTTGCCGCGATGGTTGGCAATTCCTGCGACATCGGCCGAAGCTATGGAATGGTCTCCGCCAAGAACAACGATAAATGCCCCGGTCCGTGAAATCTTCTCAGTAGCTTCTTCTAAAACTTTAAGAGAGGCTATTAGTTCGTGCCCTGGCATCATCAAGTCACCGGCATCAACAACCTTAAGATCCTTCAGCGCATCTACGCGGAGAGCTAAATGTGGGCGCTCTGCATCATGCGGCAAATAATCGCCCCCACGGATCGCCTGCGGTCCGAATTTGGCGCCGGAGCGATGAGTGGTCCCTGAATCAATGGGAGCCCCGACGATGACGACATCGGCGTCGGCGTAGGTAGAAGGAATGTCGAGATCGCACTGGGGCACGCCAAGAAAGGTAAATGAGGGTCCGTACATATTTCCCAAGTTGGCCATGGGTTTAACCTTATCGCACGCCTGCACGCCTACGGCCAACGAATTGACCCATTAAAACGATGATGAGGGCAATCAAGAACATTGATGAACCAATGACATTTGCCTGCGGCGGCAAGCCGCGCTGTGCTGAAATGTAGACGAATTTCGGGAAGGTATTGACATCCCCCGAATTGAAATTAGTGATGATGAAATCATCAAAGGAGAGGCTAAAAGCCAAGAGCGCTGCTGCCGCGATGCCGGGTGCTACCAAAGGCAAAGTTACCCGCCGGAAAGTTTCGCGCTCATCTGCATACAGATCCATTGCGGCTTGCTCTAAGCGTGGGTCGAGGCTAGCAATACGAGCCTTCACTGTTACAACTACAAACGAGATGCAGAACATGACGTGGGCGATCACGATAGTCCAGAAGCCAGGATTAAACCCGAAGGAGATGAACATTGTTAAGAGTGAAGCACCCATAACAATTTCGGGAGTAGCCATAGGTAGGAAGATCAGGATATTCACCACTGAGCGCCCCTTGAATGCATAACGTCCCATAGCAAAGGCCATCAGAGTGCCTAGGATCGTGGCGAAAAAGGTAGCGAGAACACCGATCTTAAGGGAGTTTCCAAGCGCATTGCAGACATCGGGAGCACCGCAAGGGTTGAGCCAATTATTCCAGGTAAACCCGACCCAAACGAGATTGCTCTTCGTCGAATTATTGAAGGAGAATGCGATGGTATAAATGATTGGGAGGAATAAATAGGCGAACCCTATGAAAGCGTAAATCCTTATGAGGTTACGAGAAAACCAACGCGAGGCCTGTTTCATACTAGCTCATCCGTCCCTGCACGTTTTACATATGCCATAACGAGAATCAAAATGGTGACCATCAAAATGAGAGATAACGCTGCTGCCCCAGGATAATCAACGATGGCGAGATACCTGGCTTCGATGACATTGCCGATCATCTTAGTTCCCGGATTTCCAAGCAGCTCAGCGTTGATGTAATCACCTGCTGCCGGAATAAATGTGAGCAGGGTCCCTGCCACCACTCCTGGCATCGAGAGTGGAACCGTTACTCTTCTAAAGGTTGTAAGCGCATTTGCGTAAAGATCACCAGATGCCTCCATCATGCGAATATCGATCCGCTCCAAACTCGCGTAGAGCGGAAGAGTCATAAAAGGCAGGAAGTTATAGGTGAGGCCGGCTACAACTGCAAAAGGGGTAGCCGTCAGGTGACCTTGAGCTCCCATGATGTGCAAGAAACGCAATGTCTTAATTACAAATCCCTGCTCCCCCAAGATCTGTTCCCATGCAACGGTGCGGAGAAGGAACGAGCAGAAGAAGGGCGCCACGATGAGAACGAGTAAAGTATTCTTCCAACGGCCAGATTTGAATGCCACCGCATATGCCAGCGGGTACGAAATGATGAGGGCAAAACAGGTCGCGAGAAATGCATACTCAAAAGAGCGAAATAGCTGAGCCTTGGAAGAAGTAATCGCATCCATAAAATTAGCAAAGCGATACGTCTGCACATACGTGCCGATTCCGTAACCTTGAGTCTGGGTTGAGGTACTTATCAACTGATATATAGGAACCAAAAAGAAAATAGTGAGCCAGATAATTCCTGGCGCTAGCAACCAGTAAGGCAGTAACTTCTTCTTGGCGAGACTGGTTTGATTTTCATGGGTGCCAGTATGCAGAAGCGCGGTGCTCATTCGCTCTCCGGATGTGCTTCCGATCCAGCGTTGACATCTTGATCCCCTGCCAATCCAAAGGTGAAAATTGGCGACCAAGACAAAACGACAGAGTCACCCTTAGAGAGCGGTGGCGTTCCATCATCGTTCTGTTCAAATACCATCAACTCTTGACCCCATGGCATCTCGACCTGATACTGGGTGCTCACGCCAATGTATGAAGCATCCGAGATGACGCCACCTTCCAAGATATTTCCATTCATCTGTGTGCCGGCGGGTGCGATACGAATCTTCTCGGGACGAATTCCAACTAAAACCGATGAGTCGTGTGCATGGTTTCGGAGAACTGGCAACCCAATCTTTGTTCCAAAAACGTCAACGACCGCAGATTCGCCGGAAGAGTCAACGATCGAACCCTTGATCAAATTGGATTGACCTAAGAAGTTTGCGACGAATGAGGTTTGCGGGTTGTCATAAAGATCTGCCGGGCTTCCCATCTGTTCAATCTTGCCTTCATTCATGACCGCAATGGTGTCGGCCATGGTCATGGCCTCTTCCTGATCGTGAGTGACATGCACGAAGGTAATTCCAACTTCAGTCTGAATCCACTTGAGTTCGATCTGCATAGCGCGACGCAGTTTGAGATCCAAGGCGCCTAGTGGCTCGTCGAGGAGCAGAAGAGCGGGACGATTAACTATGGCACGAGCCAGCGCAATGCGCTGCTGCTGTCCCCCTGAAAGTTGGTTTGGCTTACGCGAAGCCAAGTGGGTGAGTTCGACGAGATCGAGCGCCTTCTGTACTTGATCGTCTACATCCTTGACGCCCCGACGCCGCAGTCCGAAGGCAATGTTCTCGTAGATCGAGAGGTGCGGAAATAGTGCGTAATTCTGAAAGACGGTGTTAACCGGGCGTTTGTAGGGCTTCTCGTAGGTGATTTCTGATTTACCGATAAAAATAGTTCCAGAGGTTGGCTCTTCGAGTCCGGCAACCATGCGCAAGGTGGTTGTCTTGCCACAGCCGGAAGGACCAAGGAGCGCAAAGAAAGAACCCTCTGGAATTACCAGGTCTAAATCATCGACCGCTACAAACTCACCAAAAGTCTTGGTGAGGTTCTTGAGGATGAGATCTCCGTGGGCAGAGGAGGAGGCATCAACCACTATGCGTTACCACTGGCCTTCTGGAATGCAGTCGAGAAGGAGATTTGTTCCGCTTGAGTTAAATCGCGGAAGACCACGAGCTTCTTCCACATCGCCGCATCAGGGAAGATCAACTTGTTATGGACTTGAGCAGGATTGATCTTCTCCATAGCCTGCTGAGCGCCACCCACTGGGCATACATAGTTGATGTAGTTTGCAACGCGAGCAGCTACTACGGGATCGTAGTAATTATTGATAACCGCTTCGGCATTAACCTTGTTAGGCGATAAGGCTGGAATCATCATATTGTCCGTCGAGAACGTCCCGCCTGATTCCGGTACTGCAAAGCCAAATCGGTTTGTGTTTTGCGAATTGAGCTGACTAATATCTCCTGACCAGCCGATCACCGCCACTGCATCTCCGCTGATCAAATCTTCTTGATAACTCTGACCTTTGACCTGACGGATGAAGCCATCATGAATCATCTTCTTCATGTAATCGATGGCATTCATGAACTTGTCCTGGCTGAAAGGTTTGCTAATATCCGTTCCCTGCCACATCATGATCAAGCCGATGGTGTCTCGCATCTCGGAAAGAACTTCGACCTTGCCCTTATTGGCTGGAGCGAAGAGCTGCTCCATGGTGTGGATGCCCTTTGGATTCTTTTGGTTATTCCAGGCGAAGCCTGCGATGATTCCGGCCCAGGGCAGTGAATAGTGCCGACCATTATCCATGGGGCGATTGAGCAAATAAGGCAAGACATTCTTCTTATTCGGAATCTTGGCATCATCGAATTTGGTGACATATCCCCCACTGATCCAACGCCCAGCCATCCACTCGGTCAAAACAACAATGTCGTAACCGATATCTTTCTTGAGGCGAAGTTGCGGAGTTACCTTTGCGGTGAAGGTGTCGTTATCGTCAATGACCTCCATATATTTAACAGGGATACCACTCTTCTTGGAGAAATCGACCAGCGTCGGATAGCTCTTGGTCTTGTTGTTGTAGTCGAGATAGAGAGACCAGTTGGCAAAACGCACCGTACTGGTCTTCGAGGCTGCCTGCGCGAGTTCTTCGCTACTCAAACTCAAGAGCGAAGCCGCACTCAGGCCACCGGCGGTCTTCAGCAAGTTTCTTCTGGAAATCTCTATCGACATATCCAACCGCCCTCCGTAGGTAATATGAAAATCTTAGAACTGGGTACTACTTCTTACAACGATTAACGCTCTATTCCTTCGACCGATTCATCTCGCATATGCCAACTCGTTCCGTACGACTCCAGCATGGCCAAGAAGGGGTCGGCAGGGAACCACTCTGGTCCGTTAACGCCAGATGGCTTCCATTCCCCTCGGTCAATTAACTCAAGAGCTATGAGTGGGTTAATAGCCGTCTGCCACACAACTGCTTGGTCTCCATATTCGCCCATCGAAAAAGCATTGTCGACGACGTTATAGATGTAGACAGCCTTGGGGTTTCCACTCTTATCAAGACCCTTCACCTGAATTCCGGCGCAAGTCTTTCCCGACATGCGTGAACCCAAAGTTGCCGGATCGGGCAGTAGCGCAGCGAGAACTTGACGCGGCGAAACGCTGACGCCTTGTACGGTGACTGGCTCTGTTCGATCAAGACCCAGCGTGTGAATGGTTTTTAGAATATCGATGAAGTGCGATCCCAACCCATATTTAAAGGCGACCTTGCCGGCATCAATCTTTCGGGGAATCAGCGCAACTTCCTCATGTTCGACGTTGACACACTCAACGGGTCCGATTCCATCTGGAAAGTCAAAACTCTCGAGTTCAGAGAATGGCTCGGTTGTATACCAACCTCTACCCCTCTCCCACATCAGAGGTGGATTAAGGCATTCCTCAATTGTCGTCCAAATAGAGAAGGTAGGTGCGAAGTCATAACCTTCTACGACTAAATTTGATCCGTCGTAGACAATTGCTGAATCAATGCGTGAGAAAAGATTGTCGGATGCATAACGTGCGAAGACATCGCTCAAACCTGGCTCTACTCCGATTCCTACGAGCGCGTATATACCCTTGGACTTAAATGAATCGTCGTGTGCGAATTGTTCTTCACCCAACATCAAACCAACTTTTGTCATTGGATCATCAGGATGAGCCTTGGATAGAGACATCGCCATATCTACGTAGTTGACTCCTTCAGCTTCGCAGGCCTCGAAGATGGGCATTACGAAACGGGGGTCAACAGCGTTGATGACCACATCTGGGTTGGTCAATCTAATGAGGGCAGATAGATCTTCCACGCTGGCGGCATTCACTGCAGCGGCGGTAAAGCGGTTATCGCCGAGGCGATTTACGGCCGCTTCGGCTCGTGCCAGGTCGCGATCGGCGACCACCATCTCTGTAATAAACGTGCGACGCGAGGCGATATTAGCGATCGCGCTCCCTACTCCTCCGGCTCCGATTACAAGGGCCTTCATAAAAATCATCTCCAAACGGTTATTTTGAGTCTAACGCTGGTTTTGCCTTATTCCTATGATGTAAACCTGTGATTTATTAGCCAGTAAGATTAGGTAGTGATAGCGACCCAGAGTGTTGAACTACGTGCTGGGGCCCGCCTCCTCGTAAAAGATGTAACCGTCCGAATTAACCATGGAGACCGCATCGGATTTGTCGGCCGAAATGGTGCCGGAAAAAGTACTCTCGCCAAGGTTCTAGCCGGCGAGGGGTTACCCGCTGGCGGCCAAGTGATTCGCACCGGAACAATCGGTTATTTGCCACAGGATCCTCGCACGGGCGATCAAGAAGAGAGCGTTATCAATCGCATCCTCTCTGCTCGCGGACTCGATTTAATCGTAACCCGGATGCGTAAAGCTGAAGAGGCGATGGCAACTGCATCAATGGAAGAACTTGAACTAGCCATGGAGCGATATAGCCGCGTCGATCAAGAGTTTAGCGTTGCCGGTGGATATGGCGCATCATCCGAAGCCGAATCAATTGCAATGAACTTAGGGTTGCCTGAGCGAATCTTTAATGACTCGCTCGCCGGGCTATCAGGTGGACAACGTCGCCGTGTGGAATTGGCTCGTTTGCTCTTCGGAGGATCTGAAACTCTGATCCTCGATGAGCCCACCAACCACTTGGATGCCGAATCGATCAATTGGCTCCGTGAATACCTAGGTAAATACTCCGGTGGCCTTGTCATCATCTCGCACGATGTGAATCTGATCGAAACCGTCGTTAATAAAGTCTTTTATATTGATGGAAATCGCAATGTTATCGATGTTTACAACATGGGTTGGAAGAAGTACCTCCAGCAACGTGAAGATGACGAGCATCGCCGCAAGAAAGAGCGTGCCAACGCCGAGAAGAAGGCGGCAATATTGGCTAAGCAGGGCGAGAAGATGCGCGCGAAGGCTTCTAAAGCAGTCGCCGCTCAAGGAATGTTACGTCGCGCCGATGCCCTCTTGGCAGGCCTGGAAGATGTTCGCAAATCTGACAAGGTCGCCAAGTTGCGCTTCCCTACCCCAGCCCCTTGTGGCAAGACGCCGCTCATGGCACATGGGCTTTCTAAGTCATATGGCTCACTAGAAATTTTTACCGACGTCGATCTCGCGATTGATAAGGGATCACGCGTGGTAATTCTCGGTCTCAATGGTGCAGGCAAAACCACTTTGCTTAAAATGCTGGCCGGCGTAACAGAATCGGACACTGGCGCGATCGAGCCTGGCCACGGATTGAAGATCGGCTACTACGCACAGGAGCACGAAATGCTCGACTTCGAGCGTTCGGTCCTTGAGAACATGATCTCTTCAGGTGAAGGCGTAGGCGAACCCCAGGCCCGCCAAGTTCTTGGATCTTTCTTGTTCAGTGGCGACGATGTACAAAAACCAGTGAAGGTCTTGAGTGGTGGTGAACGAACGAGACTTGCTCTGGCGACCCTCGTCGTAGGCGCCGCAAACTTACTGCTGCTCGATGAGCCCACAAATAACCTGGACCCAGCTTCGCGCGATGAGATTTTGGCTGCGCTCTCTGAATATCAAGGCGCTGTTGTTATGGTGACGCACGATATAGGCGCTGTTGTTGCGTTAAAGCCGGAGCGCGTTCTGCTATTACCCGATGGAGATGAAGACCTCTGGAACGATGAGTACTTCGATCTCATCTCCCTCGAATAATTACGAGAATAATTACTAGCTTTTTAACCGCGTAGCGCGACGGCAATCTGGCGGAAATCTTCTACCAAGATATCGATCTCGTTCTGCTCATGTGCCAAGCTAATCAACCACTGCTCATCAAGTCCCGGAGGCGTGATGATTCCACGGTTGAGGGACCAGAGCCACGATAATTCGGCAACTTTGAAATCTGTTGCCTTGTAATCGCGATAGTTGCGAACCGGATCAATTGACCAGGTGATGCAACCCTTGATACCAAATCCAACTGTGTGAGCCGGAAGCTCGTACTCGTTGATGATATCTGTGATGCGATCGAGTGCCTGGTAATTCAAAGCTTCTGCTTTGCCCAAGCTGGCATCGGTGCAAACTTTGTCCATCGCACGTACGCCGGCCATAGCAAGAGGGTTGGCGTTGAAGGTACCGAAGTGATGGAAGCGACCATCTGCAACAGCAGCCATGATCTCTTTCTTTCCACCAAAGGCGGCGAGTGGCAATCCGCCACCGATCGACTTAGCGAGACAGATTAGATCTGGCTTAACTCCAATACGTGCAGCAGCGCCCTTAGGCCCCGCAGTAAGTCCAGTTTTCACTTCATCAAAGATCAAAATGACACCGTATTGATCGCAGAGCGAACGAACCGCAGCGAGGTATCCCTCATCTGGCAGAACGATGGCTAAGTTCTCCAGAACTGGCTCCATGATAAGGCAAGCAATTGTCTTGGCATGAGCCATGAAAATCTTCTCTAGCGAAACCAAATTGTTAAATGGAACAACGTAAATCTCGCCAGCATTGGTACCGGAAGGAATTACTGGAGTTGGAGCATCAGCTGGTCCAGCCAATTTCAAATCTGGCTTTGCAGAAACTGTTAGCGGGTCATAGCTACCGTGGTAGCCGCCCTCAATCTTTACGACTCCATCCTTGCCTGAGTACGCCTTAGCGAGACGGACCGCATACATTGTGGCTTCAGTTCCCGAGTTGGCAAAACGGATTTGATCAACATCAAAGCGCTTGCAAATTCGTTCTGCCGCATCTCGAGAGATGGGTGATGGTGTTACAAAGAGAGTGCCTGTTTCTAGGGCCTTCTTTGCTTCAGCAACAACCTCAGGGTTGAGGTGTCCAGCTAGCATCGCGCCAAATCCCATCGAGAGATCGAGGAGCTTGCGACCATCGACATCAGTCATCCAGGCACCTTGGGCACTAACGATCGATAATGGATACGGATCCCAATGTTGGAAGCTAGATGGAACGCCTAATGGCATGGAGCCCAGAGCGAGATCAAATTCAATCCGCGAGGCGAAGGTGGACTTTGTGAAGCGCTCCCATTCAGTTGCGAGCAGTGAATCAACTCGGCTGTGATCGATGGGGCGGGGATTATTACTAAGTTTTCTAAAGGTTTGTGGCTCTAGTGTCGAAGTCATTTACGAACGTTGTGTGCATCGAGGACTCTTGGCTGGTGCCAAGACACGATGACAGTCTCCCTTGTAGTTTTCGCTCCCTTTGGTTACCAGAGATTTTATACAGTTCGTA
>CAIPQX010000182.1 GCA_903867285.1 uncultured Actinomycetes bacterium
CTGGGTTCTTCTTCTGCGGCATGATCGAGGAGCCCGTGGAAAAGGCATCATCGAGAGTTACCCAACCGAATTCTTGAGTATTCCAAATTGTGAATTCTTCGCCGATACGAGATAGATGAACCCCTAGCATGGCAAAGATAAATAACGCTTCGGCCACAAAGTCACGGTCGCTCACAGCATCGATGCTATTGCGCGTTACGCCTTGGAAGGCTAACTCGGCGGCGATGATCTCTGGATTAGGAACGAGCGAAGAGCCTGCCAAGGCCCCAGAACCCAGTGGAGAAACCGAGTTACGGGTTAACCAATCCTTTATGCGGTCGATATCACGCAATAAGGCATGGGAGTGTTTTGCTAATTCGTGAGAGAAGAGAATTGGTTGCGCATGTTGCAAGTGCGTAAAACCTGGAGCAACTAAACCCATTTGACTGGTTGCGGCGGTGTCAATCGTTTCTACCAATTCCAGAGTTTCATGGGCCACCTCAAGAAGATGATCAATGAGATACAACTTGAAATCCGTTACAACTAAATCATTGCGCGAACGTCCTGCTCGCAGAGCACCGCCCAGGTCGCCCAATTTGCCGACCAATCCTCGTTCAACAGCGCTATGAACATCTTCATCGCTCTCAATGTATGTGAAAGAACCGAAAGCAACTTCTTGCGAAAGTTCGTTCAGCGCTTGCGTGATCCGATCTGCATCCTCGCCGTTAAGAATCCCAGCGCGCTTAAGTCCAGCGACGTGGGCAATATTCACGCGAATGTCATAGGGAGCTAAGCGCCAATCAAATTGCACGCTGCGTGAGAGCTTGGCCACCGATTCATTCGGCCCCGTAGCGAAACGTCCGCCCCAAAGTGACATTATTTTCCCTTTCCAAACATTGTTGCAATCTTCTTGGCGAGAGCAGAACCGCCCGTTGCCGTGGATGCAATAACCAAGACCGTGTCATCTCCTGCAATTGTTCCGATAGCCATCGGCAATTCCTTTGCAATGATTGCTGCGTCTAAAGTGCTGGCAACAAAGGCAGCGGCGGCAGGTGGCGTCCGGAGAACAACAGTATTAGCGCTTGAAGCAATCGAAAGAATCAGATCCCCCGAGGATGACTGCGCCGTCGATCCTAAAATATATCGAACTTCTCCATTGCGACTTGTACTCCGCATGGCACCTAGCTCTTGCAGGTCACGACTTGCAGTCGCCTGAGTTACTTCCAAACCCTTCGCTTTGAGTTCGCGCACGAGATCGGCCTGTGAGTGGATCTTTCCTGCGCTCACCAGATCGTGAATGATCCGCTTCCGCTTTTCAGTTGGGTTGCTAAGTGACTTAACCATTGAGCACCTCATTTAGCGTTCGAGCGAAGACTTTGACGAATTCGCTAAGTTCTTTCTTACTCACGATCAGTGGTGGAGCGATGCGAATTACATTCCTGCTGGGAGCATTTATTAGAAGTCCATTGCTCATCGCCTTGCTTGCAACAGCTGTCGCTACATTTGCATCGAGAACAATTCCCAAGAGCAGGCCTCGACCGCGCACTTCGACGACTCCCGGAACCTTGGCCAGCATTACCTTCAAATATTTTCCAGATGTAGAAACTTTTCGCAGCAAATCCTTTTTAACGATGAAATCAATGGCGGCGTTTGCGGCAGCGCAGGAGACGGGATTTCCACCAAAAGTTGATCCATGCTCACCTGGTTTAAATCTAGGAGACTTCTCCCCCAAGGTAATCATTGCGCCGAGAGGCAGACC
>CAIPQX010000183.1 GCA_903867285.1 uncultured Actinomycetes bacterium
CTGAAGGCACAACAGTATGTTTCAGCCCCAGGGCATTGTCGGACTCGAAGAAGCGCAACCATCGCGCTCTAATTTCTGCGGATTCCACCGACTACTCGTGCTCCCGATCGGAACGAGAGAACTTCTTGCCTGCGAAGGCTCCTACGAGAGTTCCAATCACCTTAAGAAAACCGGAGTTCTTCTCCACCAGGGAGGTGATCGATCCAGTCACTTTCTCAGTGAAATTTTCCGCCGTCGATACGATGCGATTAACACTTTTGATGGTCTTTTGGACTTCGTCGATCAAATTGCCGACTCGGATGATGGCGTAACCCGCGGCAAAGGCAATGACCAATAGCGAACAAGCCGCAATGATCGTTGCAATTCCTCCGGGACCCATACGTATTAGCCTACCTGAACTTTAGGCTCGGAGCGCTAAATTAATCCTTTTCGGGTACGTAGTCGACGGAAGCTTCTTTCCGTTGCGCGGCGGTAATTGGCGTGGGGGCGCCCGTCAGCGGATCTCCACCGCTAGCAGTCTTAGGGAATGCGATTACCTCGCGAATCGACTCAGCACCGGTCAGTAGAGCGCAGAGACGATCCATGCCGAGGGCAATTCCACCGTGTGGAGGTGGACCATAATTGAAGGCCTCAAGAAGGAAGCCAAATTTACTCTTCGCCTCATCGGGAGTTAGCCCGATCACATCAAAGACGCGTTGTTGCATCTCGCGTTTGTGAATACGGATCGAACCGCCGCCGATTTCGTTTCCGTTAAGAACGATGTCATAAGCGTATGCCAACGCGTTACCCGGATCCTTATCAAAGGTATCGGCAAACTCTGGCTTCGGGCCGGTGAATGGGTGGTGCACCGCGGTCCAACCTGCGGCTGGGTTCTCTGAATCAACGGGTTCAAACATTGGTGCATCCACAACCCAGAGGAATTCCCAACTGTTGGGGGCAATCAGGTCGCAGCGCTGCGCGATTTCTAAACGAACGGCGCCCAAGAGCGCTTGAGAAGAGCTCTTAGTCCCCGCGGCAAAGAAGATGGCATCGCCGGGCTTTGCCCCAGCGTGTGCCGCAATTGCAGATGCCTCTGTCTCAGAGAGATTCTTGGCAACTGGTCCTGCGAGAGTTCCATCTTCCTGTACCAAGATATACGCGAGGCCTTTGGCACCGCGCGCCTTTGCCCAATCCTGCCAACCATCTAATTCGCGGCGCGGAGAACTAGCTCCCCCAGGCATTACAACTGCCCCTACATAGTCGGCCTGGAAGACGCGGAAGGTTGTGCCAGCAAAGAATTCCTTAACATCTACCAGCTCTAGGCCGAAGCGCAGATCCGGCTTATCGGAGCCGTAACGACGCATCGCTTCCGCATATGTCATACGTGGAATAGGTCGGGGAATTTGATAACCGACAGTCTTGTTGAAGACCTCTTCCAGAATCTCTTCGGCCACTCGCAAGATATCTTCTTGATCCACAAAGGACATTTCAATATCCAGTTGAGTGAACTCAGGTTGGCGATCAGCGCGGAAATCTTCATCGCGGAAACAGCGAGCAATTTGATAATAACGCTCCATGCCAGCAACCATCAGCAATTGCTTGAACAACTGTGGAGACTGCGGCAAGGCATACCAACTGCCGGGTTGGAGTCGAACTGGGACCAAGAAGTCGCGGGCTCCTTCAGGAGTTGAGCGCGTCAAATAAGGAGTTTCAATCTCTAGGAAATCTAGGCGATCCATCACGGTGCGAATCGTCGACGTTACGCGGGAGCGAAGTCGAAGATTTCGTGCAGGGCCTTCGCGGCGTAGATCGAGGTAACGGTACTTCAGGCGGATCTCTTCGCTAATGTTGGAGACATCTCCGCTATCGACGGGAAAAGGTAGCGCTGCGGCCTCACTCAAAACCTCAAGATTTTGGCAATCGATCTCAATGGCACCGGTCGCAATATTTGGATTTTCGTTTCCTTCTGGGCGAACTCGGACGGTTCCGGTGATGAGAACGCACCACTCAGCGCGTAAAGCGCCGGCGATCTCGTCCTTGATAACAACTTGTACCGCTCCCGATGCATCACGGAGATCGATGAAGGCAACTCCGCCATGATCGCGACGTCGCGCAACCCATCCTGCTAGTACAACGGTGGAGCCTACGTCGGACTTTGAAAGTGAACCGGCATCATGTGTGCGTAACATTTAAGAGTTGTCTCCAAGGTTTGCGATACGTTCGATTA
>CAIPQX010000184.1 GCA_903867285.1 uncultured Actinomycetes bacterium
ACCCTTTGATTTTGCTTCGCAGGGAATGCTCTACCTGCCGCGCCACTTGGCCGAACCGGGTCGCGATGGCCCAGCTAAAGATGCGTTAACTGAACTCGGAGAACTCATTGAAGCCGCGGGCGGGCGCACCCTGGCGCTCTTCTCTTCTTGGCGCGGAGTCGAGATGGCAGATGAACACCTGCGCCGCGTTCTGGCAGAGCTCAAGATTCCAATCATCACCCAGAAGCGTGGTGACTCGGTGGGACCTCTCGTTGAAAAATTTGCGAAAGATCCGCGTTCTATATTGCTCGGCACGATCTCGCTGTGGCAGGGCATCGATGTGCCCGGGCCATCTTGTACTTTGGTAGCGATAGATCGCATTCCATTCCCTAGACCAGATGAACCAGTGATGAGCGCGCGCTCTGCTGAAGCTGATCAGGCGGGCGGAAGCGGATTCATGCAAGTTTCCTTGCCGCGTGCTGCTCTGATGTTGGCGCAAGGGACAGGTCGATTGATTCGGTCAATGGACGATCGTGGAGTCGTCGCAATTTTGGATACGCGCATTGTTACCAAGCGTTATGGCTCGATACTGCTTAACTCGATGCCGCCCTTTTATCGCACCAGCGATGGAGCGGTCGTCAAAGAATCTCTCAAGCGTTTAGATAAGCAATTCTCCGAGCAGGGCTTGTAAGTCTGGCCAGTTGCGCGCAAAGGATGGATGCAGATTCATCTTTGTAACATCAGCAAAAGCCACCCAGCGAATCTCTTGCGATTCATCGTTCATCTCGTGTGCGATTAAGTCAACGCTGGCAAGTGCAATGATGGTGTCATAACGCCATTCACCATGATCGTCGGTGAAGATATGAACCGGGTCGATGAGGTCGGTATCTATTCCCAACTCTTCGTGGGCTTCGCGCTTGGCACCTTCGAGAACTGTTTCGTGGCTATCTTTGGCGCCGCCGGGAATTCCCCAGGTGTCACCGTTGTGAACCCAGGGCGCGCGGTGCTGCAGCAAAATTGTGCCTTCGCGAACCAGCAATAAACCAGCGGCTCCATGTAGCCCCCAATGCTTATTGCCACAGCTGCATTGCATCCAGCCGTCGCCATCGGTGTGAGCCATGTTCCTAGAGTGGCACGACTTTGCACATTGTGCAGGTATCCACAGGGTGGTCACCGTTTAAGGTGAAGTGAATTTCACACACATACTGTCGTGGAATGATATTTATGGCGGGTTTATTGATGGCGGCACACTGCGCCGTTGGACCGTGCGTCCAGGTTTATACCGATCCAACGACGCATCAGTTGATTATTCGGGCCGATCAGAACCGCCCCGGGAGCACGCTGCAACCGCATCCGGTGCCCAAACGTACTTATAAACCGCGGCCCAAGCCGACGGTGAAACCGATTCCGAAGACGTGGATTCCCTATAAGGCGGTACCCATTGTGCATCGCACATATAAACCGCGGGCGAAGAAGAAATCGACGGCAGCAAAAGTTGTAACGACCGCGCTCTCGCTTTCGGATCAAATCACCCGGCTCTTGCCCGGGAGCAAGATCTTGTATCAACCAGCGCGGGATGCAGTTACCGGTGTACCCGTTTACTTTTGGAGTGATACCAATCCGGTATTTAAAGTCGCCACGGCAGTGCTTGGCATTAGCGTCAACGTAACGATGAACCCATCGTATGTCTGGAACTTCGGAGATGGCACCACGTTCTCTACA